>JBKCXA010000503.1:0-2806 GCA_046316935.1 Prosthecobacter sp. | reverse complement strand
TGGGCGGATAGACGCTGTTGATAGCACTCGGCACCGCGTAGTGCGGGCCCACCATGTGAATCGCTTCATCCGCATCCGCCGCCATGAGCTGTGCCTCGCCCGCCGGACCGAGTGTCTGATAGGTAAACATCGGCAACTCGCCGCTCTGTCCCGTGATCGCACACAAGTCCGCTGACCACTGCCGCCGATACGCGATGAGTTGATCTCGATACCACTTCAAACCTTCCGCACGCGGCATCTCCGCATCCCAACGCGTCGGCACGAGGCCGCCCTTCGCTCCACCATTGCCCTCGCCCTGCATCCAGTAGAGCGCCTCGATGCGAAAATCGGGCCTCAGCGCCTTCGCACGCCGCGCATCATCAAGACTCGTCTTGTAGTAGCCACCACCATGCTTCTTCGCCTCAGGCGTGCGTTCATCCACCGACAAATCGGCACTCGATAACTCCTGAATCTGCCGCCCGCCCTGTCCCGCGCATGCGACGAGGTAACTCGCAGGGACCTGCTGCTGCGCAGAAAGATGATCCGCCATCCCATTCGCCACCGTCTCGCCGAGCCCGCCATTCACCGTCGCCCGCAGCGGCACAAGGCGGAACAAATCATCAGGCCTCTTTTCCGGTGTCGCGGCGTTGTCCTTCGCCAGCCAAGTCCGCACACCACGCTGAAACATCAGATTGCCCCACGCGCTTCCCTTCTCACTCACCACCGGCAGCGACTCCGAACCATCACACAAGGACTGCCCCATCATCCAGATGCCCGAGAGGTCCGCGGCGCAGGCCGGGCTGAGCAAGGCGAACAGAAGAGGCAGGAATCTCATGGGTGGGACGCTCTCACAGCTTCACGTCCCATCCTTGGCGGTAGCCTCCTTCACGGTTCCACAGCGCCTCCGCGGCGGCATTGTCGATGATCTTGCCTGTCTTCGGATCACAGCGCACGACGGTGTTCGTGCGGTAGGCCATGTTGCCGAGGTGGCACATCATGGTGCTCTTCTGGCCTTCGTCGATGGGGCTGTTCAGCTTTGCCTCGCCACGGATGGCGTCGAGGAAGTTGCCGATGTGGGAGACATCACCGGTGCCGGCGGTGCTGGCCTTGCCCTTGCTGATCTCGACGCCCTTCGGGTCGTAGATGCTCCAGGTGTCGCGGGAGACGGCCATCGTGCCTTTGTCGCCGTAGAAGACGACCTCGCCGAGGTTTTTCTCCGCCGCGCGGGGATGGCAGGAGCTTTGCAGCCATTCACAACCCGCGTGGCCGAAGTCAAAGACGGCCGTGCCGGTGTCCGGCGTCTCCTGATCGTCGTCGAAGAAGTAGCGTCCGCCGTTGTAGGTCGTTTTGAGCGGATAGTCGCCCTTCAGGCCCCAGCGCAGGATGTCGAGTGAATGGATGCCGTTGTTGCCGAGCTCGCCATTGCCCCAGTGCCAGAACCAGTGCCAGTCGTAGTGCGCGATCTTTTTCGGATCATGCTTCACATCGTCCGGCACGGGTCCCTGCCACAAATCAAAATCGAGATCGGCCGGCGCCGGTTTTTCGTTCACGGCGACGGTCTTGCGGCTGTTGTAGTAAAAGCCGCGTCCGAAGCGCACCTCGCCGACGGCTCCCTCATGCAGCGCGGTGATGGCGTCCTTCATCCAGGTGCGGCGCTGGTTGCCCATCTGCACGAGGCGGTCGTATTTCTTCGCCGAGGCGACGATCATCTCCGCCTCGGCGGCGTTCTGGCTGCCGGGCTTCTCGACATAGACGTGCTTCCCCGCCTGCATGCAAAGCAGCGCGGCGGGCGTGTGCCAGAAATTCGGCGTGGCGATGAAGACGGCGTCCAGCGTCTTGTCATCCAGGAAGCTGCGGAAGTCCTTCACGCCCTGGCAGGACACCGGCTGTGTGGCGTTGACCACCTTCAGACCGGCTTCGAGGCGCTTCGGATCCACCTCGGCCAGGTAGGCGATCTCCACGTTCGGAATCTTCAACAAGGCGCTGACATGCCCCATGCCGCGACCCAGCGCGACGACGGCGACTTTGAGCTTCTTTTGAGCGGCATCGGCGGCGCGCAGCCGGGTGACGGTGGCTGCCGCGGCCAGCGCGGAGGTTTGATGGAGGAAGGAGCGGCGGTTCATGGTGGCGCCCAGAAATCGCCGCAACGCCCCGTCCTCTTGCGAACCGCCGTCAGGCTTTACTTCTTCAGCCCAGCGAGCATCGCCTTCATCTTGGCGACGGTTTCCGCATGCGCGGGGTCTTTGGAGAGGTCTTTGGACTCTTGCGGATCGTTTTGGAGATCGAAGAGCGTCGCGCCTTGGCGGCCTTCGTCCCACTCGGTGTAGCGGAACTTCTCGGTGCGCACGCTGACGCCGACGAAGGCACCGGCCTTGCCTTTGCCCTTTCCTTTCCCTTGAGCCTTCTTGCCTTTTTCGAGGCTCTTCGGGTCAAAGCTCGGCGCGGTGGTGCCCTGCGGTGCGCCACGCAGCGTTTGGGTGAAGGCGGGCTTGTCCCACGCGGCCTGCGGATTGTCGAGCAGCGGCTTGAGGCTCACGCCATCGCTTTGAGGAAGGGGCAGGCCGCACACATCAGCGAGCGTGGCATGCACGTCGATGAGCTCGACAGGGCGCGGGCAGCTCTTACCGTTGTTCGCATTGCCGGGCACGCTGATGATGAGCGGCACGCGGGCGGAGTTTTCCCAGATGCTCTGCTTTTGCCACAAGCCGTGATCGCCGAGGTGGTAGCCATGGTCACTGTGAAACACGATGACCGTCTTCTCACGCAGCCCGAGCCGCTCGACGGCGGCGACGACCTGCCCGACCTGATCATCCATGAAGGTGGTGGA
>JBKCXA010000502.1:0-9958 GCA_046316935.1 Prosthecobacter sp. | reverse complement strand
AATTGCCCTCCATGACCATCGTGGCCTCGGCGATGATCAAACCGGCGCTGGCTCGCTGCGCGTAGTATTCCGCCATCAGCGGCGTGGGATTGTGATCGGCATCGGCGCGGCAACGCGTGAGCGGAGCCATGAGGATGCGGTTGGGGAGCTTGAATGCGCCGGCGGTGAGTGGGGAGAGGAGCTGCATGGGATTTATGATTTACGATTTTTGATTTATGATTTCAGGTCGGCGTGGAGCTTGATGTGCAGATGGATGTGGTCGTTGACGATGTGCTTTCCGAGGAAGCGGAAGAGGCGACCGGAGCCATAGATGCTGCCGAACTCGGTGCGGTCGAGATCAAGCACGCCCTGTGCGGTGAGGCGCTGGCCATCGGCGGTGGCGACGAGGATGGGGAACTCGATCTCGCGGGTGATGCCGCGCAGGGTGAACTGGCCGCGCAGGAGATGGTTCGGCGTGCCGTCGGTGCAGGTGGCGAGCGGTGTGATGCTCGTGGCGGTGAACTCGGCCACAGGATGATGCGCGACATCGAAGAAGTCATCGCTGCGCAGATGGGCGATGAGCATCTGGTTGATCGCGGAGTCGCTGATGTCCTCGCAGGCAATGCTGTCCATCGCGATGCGGAAGCGGGCAGAGACGAGCGCGTTGTCGCGCAGCGTGATCTCGCCCTCGGCAAGGCGCACGGTGCCGCTGTGATGGTTGAAGAGATTGCGCCCGGTCCAGCGGATGAGGCTTTGAGCGGCATCCACGGCAAACGTGCCGCTGAGTGAAGGCGATGCGGGCAGCACGCCCTCGCCTTCCTGCGGCAATCCGGCGGCGATCCAGGCAGCGAGTCCGCCTGCGAAAGCCGTCACGGTCGTAATACCAGCCGCTGTGAGCTTGTCAGCCGCCACCTTGGCATCGCGCGAGCCACTGCCCGCGCCATACACGATGATGGCGCGGGCTTTGTCGGTCGTGAGAGCGGCGATTTGATCGAAGAAGGCTACCTCATACACGCAAGCCTGCTTGGAACCGGGAATGCGCTTCGCGGCGAAGACCTCCTCCGGTAGCACCTGCACGAGCAGCGGCGCGTTCGCGGAGGTGAGGAGGGTTTGGAGCTCGGAGGTGGTCATGGCGATGAGGTGGTGTGATGGATCACTTCACGAGGCCGAACCAGGCTTTGCGCTCGGTGAAGAGAAGGAAGGCGGAGAGGATGCCGATGACGAGGATGGGAGGATCGGTGAGGCCGGCGCCGTTGGTGAGGAACACATGGAAGGCGACGATGTTCACGATGATCGGCCCGAGCACCAGGAGGCCGATGTTACGAGTTTTTGGCAGAGCGACGAGCAGACCGCCGAGGATCTCCAGCACCTTCACGAAGGCGAGGTAGCCCGTGGGGAACATCGCGGCCATGAAGAGCTTGTGCGGTGCATCGGCCGGAGATGGATCGGCGGGCATTGGGATGAAGTTGAGGACGAAGTTCGCGCCAAAGGTGATGAAGGCGAGACCGAGGAGGACGGAGGCGAGGGTGGGTGCGTGTTTCATGAGGATGGGGTGTTGGAGTTGTGGAGTGATGTTTGATTAAGCGAGGTCGAAGAGCAGGGCTTCAGCGTCTTCGGAGGCGGTTAGGGTGAGTGTGCCGCTGTCTTCGGTGGAGAAGGCGTCGCCGGGTTTCAGTGTGCTGCCGTGCGCGGTGATGCTGCCTTTGATGAGCTGGAACCACACGCCGCGACCGGTTTTGATGTCGTGGGTGATGCTCTGGCCTTTGGGAAGGCGCACGCGATAGATGTCGGCGTCTTGATGGATGGTGGCGCTGCCTTCACGGCCATCGGGCGAGATGACGAGCACTTTGGGCTCGTTCTCCTTCGCGGGATCGGGATGCCACTCGGTGTAGCTCGGCGTGAGGCCGCGCTGACGCGGGCGGATCCAGATTTGCAGCAGCGAGGCACCTTCGGTCTTTGAGGGATTGAATTCGCTGTGCGTCACGCCGCGACCAGCGCTCATGAGCTGGATCTGGCCGGGCAGGAGTGTGCGGCCATTGCCCATGCTGTCTTTGTGTGCCAGCGCACCCCACAAGATGTAGCTGAAGATCTCCATGTCCGAGTGCGGATGCGTCGGAAAGCCCGCGCCGGGAGCGATGATGTCCTGATTGATCACGCGGAGGCTGCGGAAGCCCATGTGCGCCGGATCGTAGTAGTCGGCGAAGCTGAAGGTGTGAAAGCTGTCGAGCCAGCCGTGGTCGGCGTGGCCGCGTTCGTTGGATTTGCGAAGGGTGAGTTTCATGGTTTGCGAGTGGTTGGGTGACACACAGCCCGCGACCGGAAGCGCGAGTGCTGCCTGAGCGATGAACTGGCGTCGTTTGGTTTTCATAACACCACGATCCTTCCGCATCGCCTCAAGTTCAGCCAATGCCGATGCGGAAGGAAGTTCATGCCTTTCGGTAATGAACTCACGATCGCCGCCCCAACCGACGCTTCTTCAAGACTTGTCGCATGTGGATGATCGTGACGACCTGCAGCAAACCTTCATCCAGCGCATAAATGATGCGGTAGCCCTCCTGATGCGTCTCTCGCAGTTCCAGGTCGGGAAACTCATGAACGGGATGTCCAGCCATCGGCCTGCTAGCGACATATTCCACCCGCTCGACGAGGCGTTTCACTTGGAGACGAGCATAGTGCTCCGAGTCACGGGCGATGTAGTCATGGATGGCCCGTAGATCGGAACGAGACTGTCTGGACCATTCGACTTTCATGCGTCGAGCCCGAACTCTTTGCGAATGGAGGCATGCGAGTGCTTGCGACCGGCGCGGAGGTCGGAAAGGCCTGCTTCGATCTTCTGGCGGACATAGATTTGATGCATCAAATCGTCCCAACTGGCGGACTCGGGCAGTTCACGCACCAAACGTGCGGCGGCAGATTTGATCGTTGGCGATTTCACAGCAGGCATGGCTGAAAAGAGCCCTACCGGGCAAGAAAAGCAAGCTCTGCGACATTCAGCCCTTTCACAGAGAAACGGGCGTGCCACGATGCCGCATGGAATTTCATCAATTGCGCTACTTCACCGCTGCGGCGGAGGACATGAGCATCTCGCGGGCGGCGCAGCGGCTGCATGTGACGCAGCCGGCCCTGAGTCGGCAGATCGCGGCGCTGGAGGCGGAGCTGGGCGTGGCGTTGTTTGATCGGGTAAAGAAGCGCATCGTGCTGACGGACGCGGGGCGTTTTTTCCTGCCAAAGGCCCGCCAGATCATCTGCGATGCGGAAACCTCCGCGCAGCAGCTTCGCGAGCAGTTTGGGGATGCGCCGCGCACGTTGCGGCTGGGCTTTCTCTCGGTCTTTCTCGATGATTTGGTCACGCCGGTGATGCGCGAGTTTCGCCAGCGGCATCCAAAGGCCCGCGTGAGTCTCTTCGAGCTGCCTCCGCGTGCCCAGCTCGACCGTTTGCGCACGCACGAGCTCGATGCGGCCATTCTCGGCAACATCGAAGACGCGGATCGCGAGCTTTTTGCCGTGCGGCGGCTGTCACGAAACAAAATGGGCGTGGTGCTGCCGGAGGATCATCCGCTGGCGGCGAAGAAAACGCTCAAACTGGCTGCGCTGGCCCGCGAGTCGTTCATTTCGCTCAGCGACGCGGTGTTTCCCGGCCGGCGCGAGTTTCTGCGCGGCATTTGCGGTGCGGCGGGTTTTGAGCCGCAGATCGTGAGCGAGGTCGATTCGCTCTCGCTGATGCTCGCGGGCGTCGCGTCGGGGGATGGCATCGCTTTGATGCCCGAGCATGCGCAGAAGCTGCCACACACGGGCTGCGTTTTCGTCAAACTGGCCGCGCCCGTGCCGACAGCCGATTTGCTGCTCGTTCAGCCGAAAGGCAAACCAGGAGTCGAAATGGCCACGCTGGCCGAATTGATCGCGGAGAGGGCTTCGAAGGTGCCGGAGTGAGATTAAACCATTCCTTCTTCAGTGGATGCGTCAGTCCTGAGAGCCAGGGCGATCTTGCGCGGCTCGTGAGGCTGGCGACAATGGACGCCCCCCATCCATTGTTCATCTTTGCCACTCTTCAACATGCTCTCCGGTATCTTCCCTGTCATCCCCACGCTGTTCACGACCACGAACGAGCTCGATCTCGAGGCGCAGCGGCGGGTGATTCGTTTTGCGTTGGAGTCGGGGGCGCATGGGGTGGTGTTTCCGGGGGTGGCGAGTGAATACAGCCATCTCTCGCTCGCGGAGCGCGAGACCTTGCTGGCGCTGACGGCGGAGGAAGTGGGAGGCCGCGTGCCGCTGGTGGGCGGGGCGAGCGCGGCGAATGCCGCCGATGTCATCGCGGCGGGTCAGATCGCGATGCGGCATGGCATCCGGCATTTGATGATCATGGCACCGCAGGGCCTCGGAACCGATCTCGCGGCCCAGCAGCGCTTTTTTGCCGACATCGCGGCCGGTTTGCCCGGCGCGGAGATCATCCTGCAAAATGCACCGGTGCCCACCGGAGCTGGTTTGAGCGCGGAGGCCATCATCGAGATCGCGAAGGCCATTCCGGCCATCACCTATGTCAAAGAGGAGACGCTGCCATCCGGGCCGGCGATCACGGCGATTCGTGCAGCGGACATCCCTCATGTGAAAGGCGTCTTCGGCGGCGGTGGTGCTCGCTACATCATTGATGAGCTGGAACGCGGCGCGTGTGGCGCGATGCCGGCGGTGGAGCTCACGGACCTGCATGTGGCGCTGTGGCGTGCGTTTGCGGAAGGCAATCGCGCCGAGGCGCGGCGGCTTTATGGCCTAAGCCTGCCGCTGCTGGTCTCACAAGCGCTTTACCGCATGCGACTGACGAAGCACGTGCTGGCCTGTCGCGGTCTCGGCAATACCGCGCATGTCCGCGCCGCGCTGCCGGAGATGGATGCCTTCACGCTGCGCGATGTGGAAACGATGCTCGCAGATCTGCTCGAAGCCATGAAGTGAGGCCCGCGCCCCATCACTCCAGTTCTCCAACACTCCACGCCTGCTCCGCCAATGCCCACCCGCATCCCGCATCTCCGCTGGTGGATCGCCGCGCTACTGTTTTTCTCCACGGTGATCAATTACGTGGACCGGCAGACTTTGTCGGTGCTGGCACCGGTGCTGACGAAGGAGCTCGGCATCACCGAGGTGGAATACTCGAACATCCTCACCGCGTTTCTCGCCGCTTACACGGTGATGTATGTCGGCTCGGGCTTCCTCGTGGATCGCTGGGGGGCGCGAGTGGCGCTGTTTGTGTTCGTCGTGTGGTGGTCGCTGGCGAACATGTCGCATGCGCTCGTCGTAGGCGTGTGGTCGCTGGGCATGTTGCGCTTTTTGCTCGGCCTGGGCGAGTCTGGCAACTTCATGGCGGCCTTCCGCGTGGTGAGCGAGTGGTATCCGGCGAAGGAGCGGGCGCTTGTGCATGGCATCATTCAAGGTGGCGCGGCCATCGGCGCGATCCTCACGCCGCCGCTCATCACTTGGATCTATGCGCACCACGGCTGGCAGCCGGCCTTTGTCGTCACGGGCGGCCTGGGGCTGGTGTGGGCCGCGCTGTGGTTGCTGCTTTATCATGCGCCGGACAAGCATCCGCGCATCACCGAGGAAGAACGCGCCCTCGTGCTCGCGGAAGCAGCAACGACCGCTCCAGCCAATCGCGCCTCGTGGCGGCAGCTCGCGCGTCATTCGGAGATGTGGGGCCTGATGGCCTCGCGTTTCCTTTCCGATCCCGTGTGGTGGTTTTATCTCTTCTGGCTGCCGAAGTATCTCGTGGAGCAGCGTGGCTTCACGATGCTGGAAATGGGCATGCTGGCCTGGATTCCCTATCTGGCGGCGGACATCGGCGCGCTCTTCGGTGGCTGGTTGAGCGGTCGATTCATCGCCAAAGGCACCGGCGTGCTGTCTTCGCGACTGCGTGTGATGCTGCCGTGTGCGCTCATCATGCCCGTGTCGCTCGCGATCCATCATGCGCCCTCGCGGACGATGACGATCACGCTCATCTGCCTCGTGACCTTTGCGCACATGGCGTGGAAGACGAACCAGAACACACTCACGAACGATCTCTTCCCGAAGCCGCTCATCGGCTCCGTGTCCGGCCTGCTGGCCTTTGGCACCGGCCTCGGCGGCACGCTCTTCACCTGGATGACCGGCCACGTCGTGCAGGCCTTCGGCTACGGCGCCATTTTCATCATCATGGGCCTCCTGCATCCCGTCTCCTACCTCATCACCTGGCGATTCGTGCGGAGACCGGTCGTGGAGGCGTGAAGAACATTCCTTCCAAACCGATTGGCAACAGAATGACTGGCAGCAGAATTCAGAACGGATTCTCATTCTGCTGCCAGCCATTCTGTTGCCAAAATCAGTCCCCGCGCTGAATCACACGCCTCGCCATGCGCATCCGCTCTCTCCACGCCATCCCTGTTCGCTTGCCGCGTGATCTCGCCAGTTCGCGAGGCACGGCGGGGTCGCCGACGTCGTTGGCGGGGAGTGGGGGGTATCGATGGTCCACGGCTTATCCGGTGCTTTACTCGGTGAATTTTGAGACCGCGCTCGTGCGCATCGAGCTGGAAAACGGCCTCGTCGGTTGGGGCGAGGCGCAGGCACCGCTCGCGCCCGAGGTGGCGTGCAGCATCGTCACGCATCTGTTGAGCGCGGCGTTGGAGGGCGAGGACTTCGATGGCCGGCCGGAGCGCATCGAGGAGCTGTGGGAGCGCATGTATGCCACCATGCGCGTGCGCGGCCAGACCGGCGGCTTCATGCTCGATGCCATGAGCGGCGTGGACATCGCGCTGTGGGATCTGGCGGGCAAAATGGCCGGAAAACCCGTGTGCGCGCTGCTTTCCGATTCGCCAAAGGCGCGCATCCCCGCCTACCTCAGCGGCACCTCCGGCGCATCGGTGGCCGAGCGGGCCACGTTTGCCGCGCGTTATGCCGATGAAGGCCTCTCGCTCGTCAAAATCTACTTCGAGAGCGAATGGGGCGCGCTGCTCGCCCTCGCGGATGCCTTGCCAAAGGGCATGCAGTTTGCCGTCGATGCCCTCTGGCATCTGCCGCCCGATCAGGCCATCGCCATGGGCCGCGAGCTCGATGCCCGCAACGCCCGCTGGCTCGAATGCCCGCTCTATCCCGAGGAGGTCGAGGCGCACGCCCGGCTCGCCGCGGCCATCCGCACGCCCCTCGCGCTCGGCGAGAGCTACCGCACGCTGCATGAGCTGCAGCCATTCCTCGGCATCGCGCGGATTTTGCAGCCCGATCTCGGTCGCAGCGGCATCACCGGCTCCAGGCGCATCGCGCACGCTTTTTCGGGGCAGGTCATCCCGCACCTCAGCATCGCCATGGGCCCGCAAATCGCCGCCGCCCTGCATTTCGCCGCCGCCACGGAGAATTGTGCGCTGTGCGAGTTCAATCCGCACGTGCTCGACACCGCGAACACCTTCCTCCGCACGCCGCTCCTCCGCCAAGGCCCCGATTACCACCTCCCAGACACCCCCGGCCTCGGCATCGAATGGAACGAGCGGTTTGAGGCGATGGTTGGGATGTGAGGCGCCAGCGAGGTGGCCACACCGGGCCGGAGGCCATCAAGAAGCTGCGGGAGTTTGACCCATCCAATTGACAAAAGAATGGGGACAGAAGAATGGACTGATTCTTTTGTCCCTATTCTTCTGTCGAAACGGGTTCCTGTAGGATGGGCATCCACAAAACATGAGGTGCGCTTCATCTTCGGCATCCCACGCGGCAGCTACGGTTCCAAAGTCCGCCCGGCGAAATCAGCCATGGCCAGCTCAACACAGTCATTCATGGCCCGAGTGCAGACGCTTCACTGCCCAGCAGCACTTTTGTGACAACGAGCCGGATCAACAGGCAGAAGAATGGGGGCAATAGAATGAAACCAATTCTTCTGCCCCCATTCTTCTGCCTACCTCCGGGGAAAATCACAAACCATGGTGACGCGGAGAACAGCGCCATCAGTGCTCTCGACACCGCCTTCGCCAACCCGACATGGAAACGATCCGCCAACATCATCAAAAAGATGACTCTGAATGGGCGGCATTAGCGGCTGGTTATGCGCCTGGGTGGTTAACGCTTCGGATCAGGCCTGCATCCGTTTTGTTCGGCTTCTTCTTCATTGGTATTCATCAGTGGTGAAGCCAAGTGCAACAATCTCTTGGTCGGTGGACGGCGGAAACTCGTGATGAGAAACAGCACCGCAACACTGACACTTCGTCGCCCCAGACGTGTCTCCAATCTCTTTTCCGGGATTCTTGTTCGTGATCTCATAAACGGTGCCACACTCCCCGCAGATCAGAACCACGGACAAGCATGAGGAGCACGTCGAGAATATCAACTCGCCCTGCTCGCAGTATTGGCAACGGCTCGCTTTCAGTTCTCATAATGGACGCGTGACATTCATTTCTTGGCCGAACGCTTCGGATCAGGTGACGGCGAGCGGGACGCGCCGATGACACGACAGATGCCATACGAGCCGTTGCATGCATCCGTTTTGTTCGGCCTTGTTGTTCGTAGTCGCTGGCCATGTTAGTCGATCATCTTTTTTAGCGTCTTCAGGAGATCTACGCCTTGCTCTATAGTTGAAGGTGGCGACGGAGGCGGAAGTGCTGGCACCTCTTCCAGTATCACTGTCATCGGATAACGGCAGTCAGGAGGGTGAAGGCTTGCGTGGTATCGCTGGTCACCACGAACAGAGTTAATGTGCATGACCTCCCAGCCACGTCCGTATGCTCTGGCGCTGGGAATGTAAACTGTGCCTTCTTCTCCCGTTATTCTTGTGGGTCGGTAGTCAGAAACTGGGTCGTAATCTAGGGTGACCGTTGGTGCATCTGCCTGCGAGCCATCGGGCAGAAAGACCAGAATCCTGTGCCGGTGCCAATCATAGACGCGCCACGCTCCCCAACCCATGGCGACAATAATCAAGGCAGGAAGCCACCGATAGACTCTTCGCAGCATAACTGTGGACTTGTTACTTGGCTGAACGTTGTTTAGCCACAATAAACTGTGGGCGAATCTGATTCGTCCACAGTTTTCTGTGGACGAACCCGCCGGAGCCTAGGCAGCCCCCGAGTTTTCGGGGGTGACTCAGCGCAAAGGAAGCCTGCGGCGTGGCGTTGGTATCGCCGTCACCATGCCTTCCTGTTTTCGTTCCCGGACGTTGTTTGCCTTTGCCAGCCTCCTCACTGCCGCCACCGCCGCGGCGGAGGAGCCTTTTGAGGCGTTTTTGAAAACTCACTGCCTCCGTTGCCATGGGCCGGAGAAGGAGAAGGGGGATCTGCGCATTGATGAGCTCTCGCGTGACTTCCAACTCGGCGCGGACACGCATCATTGGGCGGAGGTGATCGAAAACGTGAACTCGGGCGAGATGCCGCCGAAGAAGGACAAGGAGACGAAACCGACGCAGGCGGAGATCGCGGCCTTTGTGACGAATCTGGACGGGCTGATGAAGCAGGGCCGTGCGGCACGCATGGCGCAGCGGCCGGCGGTGGCGCATTACCGGCTGAGCCGGAAGGAGTATCAAAACACGGTCTATGACCTGCTGGGCGTGCGCTACGATCCCGCGAAACCGGGCGAGCTGAACGAGGACAACCTGTGGCATGGCTTTGAGCGCATCGGCTCGGAGCTGTCGCTCTCGCCCTCGCATGTGGACCGCTACTACCGCGCGGCGGAGCTGGTGCTGGATCGTGCGTTTCCCACCGCGACGAGCGAGGCACGCAAGGTGCGCATGAGCGCGGCGGATCTGCGCTACGGCGGCGGCACGGAGCAGCAGGCGGCGCTGGATCGCTTCGGCATCAAGCGGCCGCTGCGTTACCTGATGTTCCCTGGCACGACTCAGAATGCGCTTTCGCCGAATTGGTTCGGCAAGACGGGGCCGGAGCACAGCGGGCTCTACAAGCTGCGCATCCAGGCCAGCGGCGTCCGCCCGCCGGACGGTCAGACGGCGCATCTGAGCATCGGCAAGAAGACGGGCGAGGAGACGGTGGATGGC
>JBKCXA010000501.1:0-8550 GCA_046316935.1 Prosthecobacter sp. | reverse complement strand
GCGGACTGCACGCGGGGATCGGCGGTGCTGCCTTCGATCTCGATGTAGAAGCGGTACTTGTTCGGCTGGCCGCGGATGGGGCGGGATTCGAGGCGCTTGAGGTTGATGGAGCCTTCGCTCAGCGGCGTGAGGAAGCGGCAGAGGCTGCCGGGGCGGTCCGGCAGCTCGACGACAAGGGCGGTGCGGTTGTGCGTGGCATCCGGCGTGTTCGCCGTGTGGCCGAGGAGGAAGAATTGCGTGATGTTTGGCACCTCACCGGCGATGGGGAAGTGCAGGATGCTCAGCGCATGCCGCTCGGCGTTTTGACGCGGGCCGATGGCGGCGGCTCCGGGCGTGGCGGCGGCTTTTTCAGCGGCCTTGGCTGTGCTGGGCTCGACGATGCGTTTGGCATCCGGGTAGTGCGCCTTCAGCCAGTCATCGCCATGGAAAAACGGCATGGCGTGGGAGTGAATGGTGCGCACCTCCTCGCCAGGGCGACCGAGCAGGGCCAGTTTCACATCGAGGGTGAGTTCTTCGACGATGCTGAGCTCGCAGCGGGCATCGAGCAGGCGGTCCACTGTGTCGATGATGAAGCCGCCGGAGGAGTTTTCGATGGGCACGATGCCAAGCGCATCCGGACGGCTGCTGAGGAAGTCGAAGACATCGCCGATGTTGTCGCGCAGGCTCACCGTGGCATCGGGGAAGCGCATCCGCGTGATGAGATGCGAGAAACTGCCCTCAGGTCCCAGGCAGGCGATGGTGTTGGCGGCGGTGTCGCTCATGAAAGTGCCGCGCATGCTGCCGTGGGGGGATGGGGAGGTCAAGATGTCACGCGACCAGCTTGCCTGCGCGTCTTGGTGAGCCGGAGGCTCGAAAGAGGGTAGCCGGGGGTGAAGCCCCCGGAATTTGGCGTGTGTCTCTGCAAAGGTTTCGCGCCCCGGAGGGAGCGCGAGAAGGATGCGAGGAGTCACAGGACTCCGATTGCTTCTCGCGCTCCCTCCGGGGCGCGAATACCCAAGCGAGGAGGTTGAGGCATCGTTTCCGGTGGTTTTACCACCGGCTAATCTCTTTCGAGCCTCCGGCTCGGAATAGCCATATGCTTCGGCAGATTGGGTTGGCAACGCTTGGCACTCACTGCGGGCGCTTGAGCGTGTAGAGTTGTCGCAGAGCCTCAAAACGCTTCACTGCATCATCCGCCATGTCATACTTCAAGAACATGGTGCCCATGTTGAAAAGCACCTCATGACATCCGAGGCATATCTGGGCGTGGTAAGTGATGCTTCCGACGGTCCATGAAACATTGTAATCGGGATGATAGCCGCCGCAGAGCTTACCACCGCGATATGGCTGGATGGAAGAGGGTGATCCAAGCAGTCGTTTGAGTTCGTCCGCATTGGTGGCTTTCAAAGCAGGAGTGTAGAAGGGAAAGTTCCCGATTTTCGTCACATCAGGGCGTTTAAGCTCTTCCTTCAGCTTGTCGGGTTGCCAAGTCTGATGTGGCAGTCCTTCGAAGATGACGATTTCATCAGCCTTGAGCAATCTGTCGCGAAAAAACTGAGAATCCGCGACGGAAGGGGGCGCGGGTTCGAGAAGTGCCCAAGCAACAGGGGTGAATAGAAGCAATGAGAGCAGGGATCGTGTCTTCATGGGATTTGGCTACTTCTCCATCCACTTCCGCACGTCCTTCGCGGTGGCTTCGTCGAGGGCCTGCTCGTTGAGGAGCTGGGTGAGGAGTTCGGAGGCGGTTTGGGTTTCGGGTTTGAGGAGGAGGTGAAGGAGGTAGGGTTGGAGGAAGAGGTGGCGGTCGGCTTTTTCGAGGGTGGCGGTCTTTTCGAGAATCGTGTCGGGGGTGATGTCGCCATACAGGAGGGTGGCTTTTTTGATGGTGGCCTTGCTCTGGCTCTGGCGGAGGAGGGTGGCGATGCGCTGGTGGAGGAGCATGAGATCGCCGGGGGCTTCTTTGGCGCATTCATCAAGCAATCGAAGGGCGGTGTCGTAGTCGCCGATCTTGGCGGCGCCGGCGGCGGCGAGCTTGCGGGTGGGCAGGCCGGGGAGGGCGGCGAGCTGGAGCGTCATGACGGCGGTGGCGGTGACATTCTGCTTCTCCTTCAGCGTCATGGCGGCGGCAGCGAGAAAGCCGAGCGTGCGATGGCGGAAGGGATCGAGCTGGAGCGTGCGGTGCAGCATGTCGATGTGCTCGGGCTTTTGATCCATCATGACCTGCACCATGCCGATGATGCAGACGGCCTCGGCGGCACGGGCGGCATTCGGCGAGTCGTCCGCCCGGGCGATCTTCACAAGGTGCTCCGTGACCTCCTTCACGCGGGCGGTTTGCTCCGCGGTGGGGTCCTTGCCCTCCTGCATGCGGTGCATCATCTGACCAACGAGATGCATCATGACGACGGTGCCGATGCCCTCGGCATTCCCTCCGGCGAGCTGGACAGCGCGGCCAAACACGCCGGGATGATCGAGCAGGGCAAAGAGCTGCATGACATGCCGTTGGCGGACTTCGCCGACAAAGGCCTCGTAGCTGGCCTCCGGCGGACGTTTCTGCGAGGCGGCAGCGGAGATGGCGGCGCAGCGCAGCTCCAGGCGGAGCATCACGCCCTGCAAAAAGCCGCTGAAGTCCTTCCGCTCGCTGGCGGTGGTGAGGATGTCATCGGTCTCTTTGCTGAGGGATTGCAGTTCCTTTTCCAAAGTGGCGACCTCCTCGGCGCTGAGCGGTCGGTCGTAGAGCGGTCGGAGCACGTCATCGATGCCTTTTTCATCGAGAGCGGAGGGTTGACGCCGCGCGGTGGCTTCGAGGGCCTTGCGAATGCGGCGCTGGAGCAGGAGCGCGGTGGCGAGCGGCTGCTTCGCGTCGAGCTTGAGGGTCGTTTGAAGAGCCGTGAGCGTCTCGGGGCCGCTGTCGTCCCGCCAATCAAGTGAACTGGCGAGCAGCACATGCGCTGCGGCCTTCTTTGGCTCACGAGAAACGAGAGCACGGGCAGCGCCGATGGCCCGCTGACGGCACAGCGATTCTTTGTCATCCCACTCGAGCTCGGCGGCGGCACGGCGCATATCGAGCCAGCGCACGACCTCCGCGGCGTCCTGGGTGCTGCGCTGCTCGAGGTCGCGGTAGGTCTGCATACAACCGGTGACGGAGCTGTCGAAAACATAGCCGAGCAGGCCGCTGATGGTGGCTTTGGCACTGGCATCGAAATGGATGAGCGTCATCGCCTGCGCGATGGCCTGATTTCGATCGCCCTCACGCGGAGCGGGCGGCTCGGTGGCGAGGATGGCCTCGATGCGCTCGGCGAGCTTTTCGGCCTCGGGACGCTCGGAGCCGTAGCGGGCCTCGATTTTGGCCGCGACCTCCCGGATGATGCCGTGGAGCATTTCCGGCGTGAGGCCGAGGTCCGGCACCGAATCAGCGAAAACAGCCGAAGAGGCAAAAAGAGCGAAAAAGGCACGGCGGAGCATGGCGGCAGTGTTTCAGGTTTGCCGCCGGGTGACAAGATCGGAATCCAGGGAGGCTTGGGTGCTGGCACGGGCTGTGCTTTAGATGACAGGCCCAGCCCATGTCCATCCACATCGCCCTCCGCCATGTCACCACTTACAAATACGACCGGCCTATCTCGTTAGGGCCGCAGGTCATCCGGCTGAGGCCCGCGCCGCACTGCCGCACGCCGGTTTTGAGCTACTCGCTGAAGGTCACGCCGGGGCAGCATTTCATCAACTGGCAGCAGGATCCGCAGGCGAACTACCTGGCCCGGCTGGTGTTTCCGGAGAAGACGACGGAGTTTCGCGTGGAGGTGGACCTGGTGGCGGAGATGGCGGTGTACAATCCCTTCGACTTCTTCCTGGAGCCGGAGGCGGAGCATGTACCCTTCCGATACGACCCGGTGCTGGCCCACGAGCTGGAGCCGTATCATCGCAAGCTGCCGCTCACCCCGGCGCTGGGCGAGTACCTGCGCGGCATCCGGCGAGATTTGCTGAAAAACGCCCACCTGCCGCATGCGAGCACGCCGCATTCGGAGACGGCGGACACGCATGTGCACGGCGTTTTGCCCGAAACAGGCGCGGTGACAGCCGCGAAGGATAAAAGTGACCCGCGGCCGCGCACGATCGACTTCCTCGTGGCGATCAATCAACTGCTCTGGAAGGACATCAGCTACACGATCCGCCTCGAGCCGGGCGTGCAGACACCGGAGGAGACGCTGGAGCTCGGCAGCGGCTCGTGCCGTGACTCGGCGTGGCTGCTGTGCCAGCTCTTCCGCCATCTCGGCATGGCCTCGCGATTCGTGAGCGGTTATTTGATCCAGTTGAAGCCGGACGTGAAATCGCTCGACGGCCCCAGCGGCACGGAGGTGGACTTCACGGACCTGCACGCGTGGTGCGAGGTGTATCTGCCCGGCGCGGGCTGGGTGGGGCTCGATCCCACCTCCGGCCTGCTCGCGGGCGAGGGGCATCTGCCGCTCGCCGCCACGCCCGATCCGTCCAGCGCCGCGCCGATCACCGGGGCGCTCGACCCGTGCGAGGTGGAGTTCGAGCACGAGATGAAGATCACGCGCATCTTCGAATCGCCGCGTGTGACGAAGCCCTACACGCCGGAGCAATGGGCGGAGATCGAAAAACTCGGCCTGAAGATCGACGACGATCTGGTGAAGGGCGATGTGCGCATGACGATGGGCGGCGAGCCGACCTTTGTGAGCATCGACGACATGGACGGCGAGGAATGGAACACCGCCGCGGTGGGTCCGAAGAAGCGTCTTTTGAGCGGCGAGCTCATCAAGCGCCTGCGCCATCAATTCGGCCAGGGCGGCCTGCTGCATTTCGGCCAGGGCAAATGGTATCCCGGCGAGCAATTGCCACGCTGGGCGCTCGGCTGCTACTGGCGGAAGGATGGTGCGCCGGTGTGGACGGATGACTCTTTGATCGCCGATGAATCGGTGAACTACGGCCACACGGAAAATGAGGCGTATCGCTTCGGCCTCGCGCTCAGCGCTGCGCTCGGCGTCGATCCGAAATGGCTCAAAGCGGCCTATGAAGATGCTTTTTACTACCTTTGGAAGGAGAAGCGCCTGCCGGTGAATGTCGATCCGCTGAAGTCGAACCTCAAAGAGCCCTGCGAGCGCGAGCGTCTCGCCCGCATCATCGAGCAGGGGCTCGACAAGGTCATCGGCTTCGCCTTGCCACTGGAGCGCAATCAGGTGGGCAACGAGATGCGCTGGCAGAGTGGTCCGTGGTTCGTGCGTGACGAGCACATGTATCTCATCCCTGGCGATTCGCCGATGGGTCTGCGCCTGCCTTTGGACAGCCTGCCGTGGGTGACAAACACGGACTACCCGTGGATCTACCCCACCGATCCGCTGAGCGACTGGCCGGACCTGCCGGAGCGTCCCGAGAACCGCCAGCACTTCCTCCGCGCCGTGGCCGACTGGCTTGATGGCATGGAGGCGCCCTCAAAACCATCGGCCGCTGCTTCAAACTACGTCACCGGTCAATACGGCGGCCAGGGCAAGCCGGAGCGTCGCAAGATCGAGCCGCTGCCGCCTGATCTGCGCCGCGATGACGATGCGCTGGGCGATTTGAAGTCGCGTTTCCCGATGGCGCAGGAGTCGGCGAGCTGGATCATCCGCACCGCCGTGTGCCTGGAGCCGCGAAACGGCCGCCTGCATGTCTTCATGCCGCCGGTGGTCGGCGTGGAGGACTATCTCGACCTCGTCGCGGCTGTCGAGGATGTCGCCGCCGCATTAAAAATACCCGTCATCGTCGAAGGCTCGCCGCCGCCGTATGATCCGCGCCTTCAAGTCATCAAAGTCACGCCTGATCCCGGCGTGATCGAGGTGAACATGCATCCCGTGAAGCAGTGGGACGAGCTCGTGCACAACACGAAGACGCTCTACGAGGAGGCGCGGCTCACGCGGCTCGGCACGGAGAAATTCATGGTCGATGGCCGCCACACCGGCACCGGCGGCGGCAATCACATCGTCATCGGCGGCGAACGTCCGAAGGACTCCCCCTTCCTGCGCCGTCCCGATTTGCTCAAATCGCTGCTCGGCTACTGGCACAACCATCCCAGCCTCAGCTACCTCTTCAGCGGTCTCTTCATCGGCCCCACCAGCCAGTGCCCGCGTGTCGATGAGGCACGCAATGACGCGCTCTTCGAGCTCGAGCTGGCCTTCCGCGAGTTGAAGAAACAAACGGACAAGGTCGGCACGCCACCGCCCTGGCTTGTCGATCGCATCTTCCGCAACATCCTCTGCGATGCCACGGGCAACACACACCGCACGGAGTTCTTCATCGACAAGATGTTTGACCCGAGCAGCAGCACCGGACGCCTCGGCCTCGTCGAGCTGCGCTCCTTTGAAATGCCGCCGCATGCCGAGATGAGCCTCGCGCAGCACCTCCTGCTCCGCGCCGCCGTCGCGAGATTTTGGAACAAGCCGTATGAGCAGAACCTCGTGCGCTGGGGCACCGATCTGCATGATCGCTTCCTGCTGCCGCACTTTGTGTGGGATGACTTCACCGATGTGATGGAGGACATGAACGCCCACGGCTACGACATGAAGCCCGAATGGTTCGCGCCGCACTTCGAGTTCAAGTTCCCCGCCATCGGCCAGATCACGCAGCGTGGCATTCAGCTCGACATCCGCACTGCCATTGAGCCCTGGCATGTGCTGGGAGAAGAAGGCAGCGCGGGCAGCACCGTGCGCTTCGTCGATAGCAGTCTCGAACGCGTGCAGGTGAAGACCAAAGGTCTCGTGAATGGCCGCTACGCCATCGCGTGCAATGGCGTGCAGATCCCGCTGCATCCCACCGGCACCGTCGGCGAATACGTCGCCGGTGTGCGCTACCGCGCCTGGCAGCCCGGCGAGTGCCTGCAGCCCACCATCGGCGTGCACAGCCCGCTCGTTTTCGACATCGTGGACCAGTGGAACGGCCGCAGCCTCGGCGGCTGCACCTGCCACGTCTCCCACCCCGGCGGCCGCAGCTACGACACCTTCCCCGTGAACAGCTACGAAGCCGAAAGCCGCCGCCTCGCGCGGTTCTTCAGCTACGGCCACACCCCCGGCGCCTTCAAACTGCGCCAGATCGAAGGCGTGCCGGAGTTTCCGCTGACGCTGGATTTGCGGAGGTCGTAGCCGGGCAGGACGGATCAGTCGGACGAGTCTGACTCGTCCGACATCTCGCTCACTTCTTCTTCGCCTTCAAACTCGCCAGATAGGCCACGACATCGCGAATTTCGCTCTTCGTGAGGATGCCGAGCATCGGGGGCATGACGCTGATGGGCGGAGTGCGGGCGGCGATTTGATCGAGGGGCACGGTTTGTAGTTTTCCGTCGGGGAGCTTGAGGCGGATTTGCTTCGCGTCTTCTTGTTCGAGCACGGCGGAGATGTTTTTGCCGTCTTTGAGGGTGAGGGTGATGAGGCCGTAACCGGGTGCCACTTGCGCGAGTGGGTTGAGGAGGGATTCGAGGAGGTATTTGCGGTCTTTTTGACTGCCGATTGTCTTCAAGTTCGGGCCGACCTGGCTGCCTTCTTTGGCTTCGACGGTGTGGCAGGCGATGCAGTTGGCGCCGAGGTGATTGGTGACGAGGTCGCGGCCGCGGGTGGTATCGCCGCCTTCGAGGAGTTCGGTGTTGTTGGTTTGGAGGGTGGCGAGCTTGGGTTTGAGGCTCTCGCGGGTGGCGGCGGCTTCGAGGATGTCGAGCTGGATGGCGGCGGGAGCTTTGTTTTGCGCGAGGAGATCGAGCCACTCGGTGATGACGGTGTCGTCTTTGGAGGTGGCGAGCAGCGAGAGGGCGAGTTGCTTCGTGGTGGTGTCGGCTTCCTTCAACGCGGTGGCGGCAGCGGCGATGGCGCGGTCGGGCTGATAGGCGAAGAGTTGCTTGAGGGCTTCGCGGCGGAGTTCGGCGGGGGATTTTTTGTCCAAGGCGAGATCGAGCGAGGGACCGAAGTCGCCGGTGCTGGCGAGCATCTTCAAGGCACCGGCGCGGAGGCTGGCGCGGGCTTTCGCATCGGCGACGATGCCCTGGAGCACGGCGGGCTCGACGCGAAGCTGGAGCTGCATGAGCAACTCGACGGCTTTGGCCTTGAGCTGGCCGTCGGGGAGGTCGAGGAGCGAGTCGAGACGCGATTGCACGAGCGCGGCGAAGGCTTTGGCATCGCGCGGGTCGTTTTCATGCGCGTGGCCGTCGATGCGGTCGAGGCGTGGCGGGTTGGTGAAGACGAGCAGGAGGTCGAGGGCCTCGCTTTGCAGCGCGGAGGGCTTCAAAGCGGCCTGGATGAGCGGTTCGGCGATGCCGAGGCGCAAACAGGCATTCAACCCTCGACGCGAGAGTCGCGTGGTGAGTGCGGGAAGAGCCTCGGGGATGCCTGCATCGTCGTGAATGGCTCGCTCGGCCTCGTCGGGGAATTTGGTGAGAAACTCGGCAACCTTTGGCGAGCGCTGCCGGGCGAGAGCGAGGAGGCTGCAGAGGCTGTGGTCCTTCACGAGCACATTCGCTTCGGCGCAGCCCGCGAGGCCTGTGAGGAGGGCGTGGCGGATGTTGGGCTCGTTTTGCTGGTGGGGGGGGGGTTGGGGCTG
>JBKCXA010000500.1:0-4656 GCA_046316935.1 Prosthecobacter sp. | reverse complement strand
AGACATCGACGCGTGGGTGGCGGCCCGTCCGCAGGACTTTGCGAAGGGTTTTGTCAGCTGCTGGAAGGCCTGGCGGAGTCGCACGGCGCATTGAGATCTTCGATGGCAGCTTCGGCAGGATCAATGTCCTGCCGGTGAGGTCGCGGGATAGGTGTGGGGCGCCATGAACGACCTCATCGCCATCTCTCTTCAAGCCGCCGGCGTCATCCTCGCCGCGGATTTTGCCGCCGGAATCATCCACTGGGCCGAGGACGCCTACATCCGCGAGGACACGCCGCTGGTGGGCAAACTCATCGGCAAACCGAACACGCTGCATCATCATCTGCCACGCCGCATGACGCGGAACTCGTGGTGGCAGAGCAACTGGGACCTCATGCTCGTCATGGGCCTGCTCATCGGCGCGGCGGCGATGCTCGGGAGGCTGACGTGGCATGTGTGGCTCTTTGCCATGGTGGCCGGTAATGCGAACGAGGTTCACAAATGGTCGCACCGCACGCGACGCGAGAACGGCCGGCTGATCTCGTGGCTACAGGACTGGCGGATCTTGCAGACAGCGCAGCATCACGCGGTGCATCACACGAATCCGAAGGAGGTGCATTACTGCCCGGTGACGAATGTGCTGAATCCGCTGCTGGATGGCGTGCGGTTCTGGGAAGGCCTCGAGTGGGTGCTGGAGCATGGGTTTGGCCTCCGCCGCCAGCCGGATAGCTCCGTGCCAGGGCAGGGCAGTGTGCCCGCCTGGATCACCGAGTTGCGTCATGAAGGCCGCCGCGAGGCTTGACGCGGAGGCGGGCTTCGGAGAAAAACGCAGGCCATGAAATTCCCGACCTTTCTCGCCTCCTTCCTCGCCCTCGCCGTGCATGCCGCTGAACCGGTGCCGGTCTTCCAGGGCTCCATCGAGCGACTCGATCCCGCCTTGGACGCCCTGCTTGCCCCTGATGCAAAAATCGAGGTGCTCGCCTCCGGCTTCAATTGGAGCGAAGGCCCCGTGTGGAAGGATGGTGGCATCGTCTTTTCCGATGTGCCGGAAAACACCGTCTTTGGCTGGCAGGAGGGTGACAAGGCCGCGAAAGTCGTCTTGAAGCCCAGCGGCAGCCTGAATGGCGCGGGAGGGCAGGGGAGCAATGGTCTCGCGGTCGATGCCAAAGGTCAGCTCGTGCTTTGCCAGCATGGTGAGCGTCGCGTGGCACGGCTGGAGAAGGATGGGAGCTTCACGTCGCTGGCGGATCGCTTTGAGGGCAAACGCTTCAACAGCCCGAACGACCTCGTCATCGCGAAGAGCGGCACCATTTACTTTACCGATCCGCCCTACGGCCTCAAAAAAGGCAGCGATCAGCCCGAACTCGACTTCCACGGCATCTTTTCCGTCGATGCCGCCGGCAAGGTGACGCTGCTCGACAAGTCCATCCGCTTTCCGAATGGCATCGCGCTCAGTCCGGACGAGAAGACGCTCTACGTCGCCGTGTCCGATCCGCAGGACACCCGAGTCATTTCATATGATCTCTCGGCATCCAGTTCATCAGCGAAGGTCGTTTTCAATGCGCAGAGCCTCAAGTCCCCGCAGCGCAAAGGGGGCTGCGATGGCATGAAAGTCGATGCCCAGGGCAACCTGTGGACCACCGGTCCTGGTGGCGTGCTGATCCTCGACAAGACCGGCAAGCACCTCGGCACCATCCTCACCGGCCAGGCCACCGCCAACTGTGCCTGGGGCGGTGACGATCGCTCCACGCTCTACATCACGGCGGATATGTTTTTGCTTCGAGTGAAGACCAAGACGCACGGCATGCGGTGAACGGCTTGTGATGCTCCAAGGCATCATGCTTGGTGAACAGCACCGCACACTCTAGCCTCCTCTTTGAGAAGGAAAAGCCAGGTCAAAGACCTGACCTGCAAATCACAGCAGCCGCCATTCGTGGCCATCCTGGCCGAGGAGGTCGTCGGCCTCTTTGGGGCCCCAGCTTCCAGCGGGGTATTCGCACATCGGAGGCGGGTTGTCGGAATAGTGCCAGGCGTGTTCGATCTCGTCGATGAACTTCCACGCGTTCTCCACCTCGTCGCGGCGGGCGAAGAGTGTGGCGTCACCGGCCATCGCATCCAGCAGGAGACGCTCGTAGGCCTCGGGGCTGGCTTTGCCAAAGCTCGATGAGTAGCGGAAGTCCATTTTCACCTGCTGCATGTTCATCGCCTGGCCGGGCTGCTTGCAGAGGATGCGCAGCGCCATGCCTTCATCGGGTTGAATGCGGATGACGAGGGTGTTTTCGCTGTTCTTGATGAGGTTCTTCGTGGCGAAGGGCACCTGCGGCGGCTTCTTGAAGTGGATGCTGATCTCGGTGGCCTTCTTCGGCAGTTGCTTGCCCACGCGGATGTAGAAGGGCACGCCCTGCCAGCGCCAGGTGTCGATGAAGAGACGCAGCGCTACATAGGCCTCCGTTTTCGATTCGGGATTCACGCGGTCTTCCTGCCGGTAGCCAACACGCGGCACGCCATCGACACTGCCGGCGGTGTATTGGGCGCGGATGACATTTTTACCCACGGCGTCCGGGCCCACGAGCGGGCGAAGAGCACGGATGACCTTTACCTTTTCGTCGCGCACGCTGTCGGCGCTGAGATCGGTGGGCGGTTCCATGGCCACGAGGCTGAGGAGCTGGAAGAGATGGTTTTGAACCATGTCACGCAGGGCGCCGGCGGTGTCGTAGTAGCCGCCGCGGCCGCCTTCCATGCCGAGGTTTTCGGCGCAGGTGATCTGGATCTGGTCGATGTAGCGGTTGTTCCAGTTCGGCTCGAAGAGCGCATTGGCAAAACGCAGCACCATGATGTTCTGCGCGGTTTCTTTGCCGAGGTAATGGTCGATACGGTAGGTGTCGCGCTCGTGGAAGGTGGCATTGACGACCTCGTTCAGCGCCCGGGCGGAGGCCAGATCCTTGCCGAAGGGCTTCTCACACACCACGCGGGCCCATTTGCCGCCCACGCCCTCATTCAGGCCGGTGGCACGCAGCATCTCGAGGATGGGTTTAAAGGCCTCCGGCGCAGAAGCGAGGTAAAAGAGACGATTGGCAGGCTCGCCACGCTCCTGATCAAATTTATCGAGCAGCAGCTTGAGGTTTACATAGCCGGCGGGGTCCTCGAACTCGCTGCGGTGGTAGTGGATGCACTGGGAGAAATTTCCCCACAGCTCGTCGTTGTGGCCTTGACGGCTGTTCTTGCGGTTTCCGACCTCCAGCTCCGTGCGGAAGACCTCGTCGGTCTTGTCGCGACGGGCAAAACCGACCACCTTGAACTGCGGTGGCAGGTCACCACAGGCGGCGATGTTGTAGAGGGCAGGGATGAGCTTGCGATTGGTGAGGTCGCCGGTGGCACCGAAGATGACGACGGTGCATGGCTCCGCCCGGTGACGGGAGAGCAGCGTTTCTTGGAAGGGGTTTTCCAGATCGGGCATTTTTTCGGGGTGAAAGGGGTGGGGCAGACTAGCCCGTGCGTCCCCGATGGCAACCTGTGATCCTCCGCCAGCCACGTGGCATCCATGAAACCACTTCATCCAGTCCATGAACTGGGAGGGGCTGCTGCAGGTGCCGCAACTTCATGGACGCGCCGCGTTGCCAGCCTTTCAAACACGGCCTAAGCTCCCCATCGCATGCCCCGTCGCGCCCTTTTGATCCTGATTGCTTGTTGCCGCGTCCTGCCTGCCGCTGCCGCGGCCGGGCTAGACGAGCTGCCTGCCTTTCGCACGGCCCAGCAGGCCCTGGCGGACGGACTGCCGGAGGTGGCCGCGGTGAAGGCAGAGCGCCTGCTTGAAGGCAAATCGCTCGCCAAATCAGACCGTCAGGAGCTCGCCACCTTCGCCGCGGAGGCCTGGGCTCGTGCGGGCAAGGCCGCCGAGGTGCTCGCCCTCGCGGAGGCGCAGGAGCTTGACGAGGAGTATTTCTGGCGGGCGCAGGCGCATGCCTTGCGGGGTGACCTCGCCGAGGCCCGCGAGGAGCTCACGAGTGGCAATCCTGTGCTGAGCCCTGCCGCCCGCCTGCTGCTCGGCCAGGTGCTCGCCTCGCTCGGAGAGCCGGATGCGGCCCGCGATGAGATCGAGGCCCTCCTCGGTCATGAGCTGGCGGACATCCGTCGCCATGCGCGGCTGCTGCTGGCGGAGATCGAAACCAGCGCGGGCAAAACGCATGCCGCGCTTCAGCTTCTCGATCAGGAGCGTGATCCCGATGATGCCACCGCCGAGCTGATCCGCGCTCGTTGCCATCTGCTGTCGGCGAAGTTTGGCGAGGCCCGCCAGACCTTGGAGAAGGTCCTCGGCCTCTCCACCGGGGGCGAGCGGGCCCGGCATGCTGCCGGGGTGCTGCTGGCCGAGGTCTGGCTGCAGGAAAACCAGCCCGAAAAAGCCGTCGCTCACCTGGTGAAGATGCTCGATGCCACGGTGTCCAGCGAGTGGTGGATCGCCGCCTTTGACATGCTGGACCGCGCCTGGCTGGCCCAGCCTGACCCGCGGGTGATTCCCGAGGTCATCACCCGCTGGGCCACGCAGGGCAGCCAGGCCCAGCAGACGCCCGAGCCCTCCGCCACGCTTGAGCAGGCCGGCGCCGAGTTTCGTGGCCACGCAGAGTTCATCCTCGCGAAGTGGCTGCGGGCGGAAAAACGGCCCATCGAGGCTGCCGGGCG
>JBKCXA010000499.1:0-2269 GCA_046316935.1 Prosthecobacter sp. | reverse complement strand
GAGAAGAAGCGGCTGGCGGATGCTGAGCGGTCCGCCAAGAGCACACCGGCGATGCGTGGGGTCGTGGCAGAATACCGGGCGGCGCGAACAGCCTACACTGAAGATCGGAAAAAGCCCGCCGCTGAGCGGGACAAGAACGCGTCGAAGACTTATCGCGATGCGACGGCAGTTTATGAGGCGGCGTTGAAGAAGGCCATCCTCTCGGTGGATGCTACGCTGGAGCCGCTTCTGGCGAAACGCGCCGAATTGAAGAAAATCGGGCTCGACAAGGCAAACGAAGGCGAAAGCGTGGCCGACTCCGCGTCAGCAAAAAACGACGCGATGAAGCCCGTGATAGATGATCCGAACTTGCCGCGCGTGCTTCTAATCGGTGATTCCATCTCCATCGGCTATACCTTGCCGACACGCGAATTGCTCAAGGGCAAGGCCAACGTGCATCGGCCGCCGACCAACTGCAGCTCAACCGGCTTCGGATTGAGCCAACTGACCTCCTGGCTCGGCGACAAGAAGTGGGACGTGATTCATTTCAACTTCGGGCTGCACGACGCCAAGCTACCGCCCGAGGGAGTGCGTCACGCGCCGCCGGATGTTTATGGAAAGAACCTCCGCACACTGGTGAAGCAGATGAAGGCCACCGGCGCCAAGCTGGTCTTTGCTACCACGACACCCGTGCCAAACGGCGGCAATCTCTCACCCACGCGACGTTTTGGCAGCGTGGACGAATACAACGCCATCGCCCGAAAAGTGATGACCGAAAGCGGCGTGGCCATTGATGATCTCAACGCCGTGGCACAGCCAATGATGGAGAAGCACGGCAATCCCAAAGACGTTCACTTTGCCCCCGAAGGCTACGTCGTGCTCGCCAAGGCCGTCTCCGAAAGCATTGAAGCGACCCTGGCGAAAAATTGAACCTCATGGTGCCAGCGATGAACCAGCGGCCCGTGACCATCATCATGCCCGATGCCAGCCAACAACCACGACTATGCCAAGCGCATCCGCGAGCGGTTGCCTAGGCGCTTGCAGGAACTTTGGAAGCGATGGGTTTGAGCAATGTTCACCCCAGTTCGTGAGCTTGGCATCATCCGGGAATCCATCGGCAGAATCAAAAGCGGTTTCATCTGTCTGATCATGGGTGAGCCACCGGAAAGCAAACATTAGGCCTAGATTTCACTCATTCCCTTCAACACCATCTCCCGGAAGGCTTTCACATGCGGTAGCTCGTGCCGGCTTTTTCGTTGGAGCAGGAAGACTTCTTCGTGGCCGAAGAGATTCGTAATGTCGCGCATGGTGAGTTCGCATTCACCGGGACCGGGGCGTGGGAGCTTGGTGTTGTTGGCGCTGGTGCTGATGGTGATGCCGAGGCGGATGGCGACGTAGTCGAGCAGCAAGGCGCGATTGGTGGCGGTGGTGGTGACGTTCATCCGTGCGCCGAGACCGGCCTGCGTGAAGATGTGGCGAATGTGGCGGTGGGAGCTGGATTGCTCGCCGCTGAGCACGAGCGGATGCCGGACAATGTCCGCGAGGGTGATGCGCCTCGTGGTGGCGAGCGGATGGTCGTGAGGGCAGATGAGCTGGAAGGGATAGCTGGCGAGCGGCCAGAGGTGGAATTGCGGCAGCGGCTCGTCGCCTTGGGCGATGCCGATGATGGCGATGTCGGCACCATCGGCTTGTAAGATCTCGCGTGCCGTTTGCGAGGGGCGGTCGATCAGCGTGAGATTCACGGCAGGAAACTTTTTTCGGTAGGCGGCAATGGGCTTGCGCAGCGCTCCGTGAAGCATCGGGGCCGGGGCGACGATGGTGAGGGTGCGTGGCGTGGTGCGATGGCGGTCGGCAAACACCTCGCGCAGCGAATCAAAGCCCTCGACGAGCGGCGCGGCCAGATCGACGAGCGTCTGACCGTCCTCGGTGAAGGACAACTGCGCACCACGGGCAACGACGAGCTGCACGCCGTATTCATCCTCCAGCGCTCGGACCTGCTGCCACACGGATGGCACCGCGAGACCGAGCGAGGCAGCAGCAGAGGCAAAGCTGCCCTGGCGAGCGAGTTCGACGAGGGCGCGGATCTGGCGGAAGCGCACTTCCTTGAAGTAGCGTCGTGCGGGTGATTTGGGTGATGCGGATTTCTTCGGCATTAGGCTGGAACGAATGCCCGTTAGGAAGATATTCAAATGGGAGCTTCAACAAAAACGGCGTGGGTCTTTAGGATGAATCAAAAAATCTCAGCCGCTCGTGCCCTCATCAACTCCATGACTCCGAGACGATCCATCCT
>JBKCXA010000498.1:0-7799 GCA_046316935.1 Prosthecobacter sp. | reverse complement strand
TCGGGGATGCCGAGAGCTTTCTTCGCGGCATCGACGAATTTCGCGCCGCCTTCGCCGTGGCCTTTGGCGGTGCCGGCGACTTCCGGGATGCCTTTCGCGATGATGGTCTTGGCGATGATGATCTTCGGCTTGCCGTTGTCGGTCTTCTTCGCCTTCTGGATGGTCTTGGCGATGGCGTCGAGGTCATGGCCGTCGATCTGCACGGCGTCCCAGCCGAGCGCACGCCAGAGCTTCAGCGCGTCCTCGCCCTGGGTGATGTTTGCCATGGCGTCGAGGGTGACGTCGTTGGAATCGTAAATGAGGATGAGGTTGTCGAGGCCGTTGTGCGCGGCAAAGGCGGCGGCTTCACGAGCGACGCCTTCCTGGAGGCAGCCGTCGCCAGCGAGGGCGATGATGTGGCTGTCGATGATCTTGTGCTCGGCGGTGTTGTACTTCGCCGCGGCCATCTTGCCGCTGAGGGCGTAGCCGACGGCATTGCCCACGCCTTGGCCGAGCGGGCCGGTGGTGCACTCAACGCCCGGGGTTTCATGGAACTCAGGATGGCCGGGTGTGATGGAATGCAGCACGCGGAATTTGCTCACGTCATCAATGCTCACCGCATAGCCGCTGAGGTGCAGCCAGGAATAGATGAACATGCTGCCGTGACCGGCGGAGAGGATGAAGCGGTCGCGATTGAGCCATTTCGGATCGGCGGGATCGCATTGAAGGGCCTGGCCGAAGAGCACCGCGCCGATTTCCGCCGCGCCGAGGGGCAGACCGAGGTGGCCGGAGGAGCACTTGTGCACCGCGTCCATGGCGAGACCACGGGCTTCATTGGCGGCTTTGGAGAGGAGGGCGTTGTTCATGAGCGTCGAGCTTGTAGCTTGGGGGTTGAAAGAGTGCGCCAGAGGCGGCCGGGCGCGAGGAGTGCGTTCTTACCGGCCCGAGGGTGCGTTTCAAGGTCGAAAACTGGGCCGGATCGGACGCGGCGCGCGATGCTGAACTTGAACCATAGGGTTCAAAACGTTTGGCAGATGCCAATGTCATTGCATGCTGATGTATCTATGAGTGTTGGCACGGATTGGTCTCTGATTAAAGGTTGGGACAGTGATGGGCCGACCATCTTGCAAGATTTGTTGGCACTCAAAGGTGGATCGCTGCGCGGGGATGCCCTCTCTGAGTTTCTGTGTGATTTGATTCGTGAGTCTACCCCATCCCCAGCGGCATACCCTTCCATTCCTTATCTTATGGATGCGGTGGATTTCCTTCCGTGGGATGAGTCCTTTGAAGTGATGTACACCGTGGCGTTCATCATCACAAGATCCTCGGTAACGGGGTCACCGCCCGTTCCCCCCGAGCTTGGTGAGTATTTCTCGAATGACTTCAAGATGCGCCTTCAGGCGCAATTACTTACTCATTGCTCAAAGGGAAGCCTTAGCCCGATTGAGCTGGTCTATCTTTGTATCAACTTGTTCCAATTAAATGGCCTCGAAGAGCTGGCGACGGCGGTTTATAACAAGTTTTTTGAGCCACTCCCATGCCGTTTGTCGGCCAACATACCTTCGTTGGCGACGGTGGTACATTCTTCGGGGTTTGAAGGCACAAGCTCAACCTCTTAACACGGCTGCACGAGATTCGGTGAGTTCGCGTATGAAGGTAATGAACACCATGCGCCCCTTCTCCCGCCGCCGGTTTCTCGAAGCCTCGTCACTCGCTCTCGGTTCGTCTTTGCTGGGCCAGGTGCCCGGCGAACGCCCGAAGCAGGACGCGGCGATCAAGGTGCTCAATCCACGCGCTCGGGTGCCGGTGAGCATCATCATCGATGATTCGACTTGCCTGGTGAATCTGAACAAGTTCGCCATCCCGCAGTTCGCGGCGGCGAACCCGGGGCGCTACGATCACTACCCGTGGAAAAGCTGGCCAGATGAGATCCCGGACGATTTTGTGCGCAAATTCGCCGACTGGGCCACGGAGAACGGCGTGAAGGGCAAGTACAGCATCGTGCCCTATCCCGCCTGTGTGGGGCGTCTCGACCGCCAGATCCCCGGCTGGACGCAGAAGGAGCTGCAAAGCAGCATCGACCTCGTGCGTGAGCGCATCATGCCGAACTGGGACATTCATCCCGAGATGGTCACGCACACGCGCATCATCGACACGAAGACCGGGCATCCGTTTCCTGAGATCAGCCCGAAGTTCATGGAGAACTGGAAGTGGTGCGGCGGGCGCAGCGTGGATGAAATCGCCGACTACATGAGCTACGCGCTCAAGATCCTCAAAAACATCGGCCTGCCTTGCGAGGGCGTCACGACGCCGGGCGGATTCGGCAGCGATGCGCGGCTGCAGCTGGCACAGGCGACCTTCGAGTCCTGCCGCGACGTGTTTCAAACCGAGATCCCGCACTACTTCCGCGATCTCTATGACAAGGGCGAGCAAAGCGTGGCGCCGCTGGTGCAAAATGTGTCCGGTTTGGACACGGACGATCCGCGCTGTGTCGTGCACATCCTCGGCTGCACGGGCGACTGGACCGGCGGCTGGGACTGCGTGACGCCGAAGGGCGCGGATGCCTTCATCACGGCGGATGGTAAATCAGGGCGCATGGTCGAGGTCATCCAGCGTGGCGAGCCCGCGATCATCGTGTGTCATTGGACGGGCATCTACTGGAACGGCCTGGAGATCGGCTTCGAAATCTTCCGCGAGGTGGTGAAGCGCCTGCATGCCACCTTTGATCATCTGCACTGGATGAAGCTGAGCGAGATCGCCCGCTACTGGGCGGCGAAGGAGCTCACGAAGATCGAATGGGATGCCGCGAAGCGTGAGGTGGCCTTAAAAGCGCCCTTCGCCTGCGAGGATTTCACTTTCTCGGTGCCAACCAGCGCAGGACAGCCACGAGGCCTGACACGCGCTGCATCCAAGAAGGCGCTGCAAGCAGGCTCGTGGTGCGACGAGGGCGATGCGCGGCTCATCTGCCTGAAGCTGACCAAAGGCAGGTCAGGGCTCGCTTTTGATCTGTGAATGGCGCGGACGCATCTCATCCGATTGCTGACTGAAGAGGTGGTGATGGGGCGGCATGCTCGCCGCGCTTGATGAAACGCTCCCACTTCCTCCACCAACTCGGAGCAGCCTCAACGGCTCTAGCGCTGAGTTCCTGCCGTTCGATGCTTCCTGATGCCACACGGCCGGTGCGCACGCTTTCCTATGCGCCCAAGGCCGGCGGCAAGGCAAACGAGCTCGTGGTGCTGCTGCCGGGGCGTTTCAGCCAGCCTGAGGAATTTGAACGGCACGGCATCGTGGACCTCGTGCGTGAGAAACGGCCGCACGCTCGCGTGGCAGCGCCGGATCTGCACCTTGGCTACTATGTGGATCGCATCCCGCACACCTGCCTGCATGAGGAAATCGTGCGCCCGGCACGTCAGCGTGGCGAACGGGTGACGCTGATAGGCGTCTCGATGGGCGGGCTCGGCTCACTCATCTACACGCTGCGCTATCCGCGTGACGTGAGCGAGGTGCTGATGCTGGCTCCCTTCGTCGGCGAGGATGATCTCGTTGCCGAGATCGAAGCTGCGGGCGGCATCGAGCACTGGCATCCCGGCGAAATCGTGCCGCGCAACAAAGAAGAGGGTATCAAGAAGCTGTGGGCGGAGATGAAGACCAAATGGCACGCGACCGGCGGCCCGCCGGTGCCGATGAAGATCATCACCGGCCGCGATGACCGGCATCTCACCTCCAACCGCTTCTTCACCCGCTCCTTCCTCCAAGAGCATCAGCTCGCTGAAATCGACGGTGGCCACAATTGGACCTGTTGGAAGCAAGGCGCGGAAATGCTGCTGGCGTAAGCGTTGCGTTGACGCTCAGAGTACGTTGTTCACGCTTTAGCGTGCCAGGAACCATAACACGCTAAAGCGTGAACAACGTACTTGTAGCCTATCGCGCTCGCTGGCCCATCTCAATGCGCGGCCGCCATCTTCGCCGCGAGCTTCACGGCCTCGACGAGGCTGCTGCCGTTCGCTTTGCCTTGCCAGGCGATGTCGCAGGCGGTGCCGTGATCCACGCTGGTGCGCGGCACGGGCAGGCCGAGGGTGGTATTGACGGCGGTGTCAAAGGCCAGCGCCTTCAGCGGAATGAGCGCCTGATCGTGATACATGCAAATGTAGGCATCCACACTGCGACGCCGCGTGGCGATGAAGGCGGTGTCCGGTGGCAACGGGCCTTCGATGGTGATGCCCTTGGCCCTGGCGGCTTCGATGGCAGGCGCGATCATGGTTTCCTCCTCGCCACGGCCAAAGAGACCATGCTCGCCCGCATGTGGATTCAGCCCGCAGACGGCGATGCGTGGTTTTTTGCCCTTCACCCGCTGCACGGACTCCGCGGTGAGTTCGATGACATCAAGGATGCGCTTTGTCGTCAGCGCTGGCACGACATCCTGATAGCCGATGTGGACGGTGACGAGACTACAAATCATCTCCGGCGAGTAAAACGTCATGCAGGAGCGTTTCGAGGCCATCTTCTCCGCAAACATCTCCGTGTGCCCTGGGTAGGTGATGCCAGCGGCATGCAGCGCCTCCTTGTTCAGCGGTGCGGTGGCCACTGCCGCCACCTGACCTGCCAGAGCGGCCTCGATGCTCTTTTCGACATAGCGATAGCCTGCCGCACCTGTTTTGGCGCTGACCTTGCCCGGTTCAAAACCTTCCGCATCGAAGCCAAACAGGTCCAAAACAGCAGGGCCATCGATCTCGCCGCATTTTTCGCTCCACTCGATCTCGCTCACGATGCGCGGTGGAGCCTGCAAACCAGTCTGTCGAGCACAACGAGCCAGCAGCCGCGCATCGCCAAAGATGACGGGTGTGGCAAGCGCCAGCACCTCTTCATTCGCGAGGAGTTGCAGGCAGATTTCAGGACCGACCCCGGCGGGGTCGCCCATGGTGACGGCGATGAGAGGTTTGGGCATGCGGCGAAGAGCGGGAGCCGCATATGGGGAGCGTGGAAGAGGTTTTCAACCTGTTCGTCTCACGACTTCCGCGGCCGTGTGGCAAAGAAGAGCCAGATGCCGAGCAGAGCCACGAGAAAGGTGCCCAAGGTCAGCACGGTGAGCACGAGGTCACGAATGTCCTTGTCACGGATGAAGCCGAGTTTGTGAAACATCGTGAAGATGGTGGCTTCAAACTGCCGCTCCTTGTCCGTGTGCCGCGTGACGCTGCCGGTGGTGGTGGAGACATACACCCGCGTCTCCAGCGCATCGCCCGCATCGAATCGATGCACCGGCAGGATGCGGAAGATGTTCAGGTACTCCATGTTGAAGGCAGTCAGAAAGTCCGTCTTCTTCACCTCCGCTCCAGCGAGGAAGTTTTTGGCAATCTCCGCCGCATAAAGCTCGTCTTGAGCCGGATCGACACGGCCATCGATGGCGCTGACGTATTGCGGTCCTTTGGCATCCTTGACGTAAATTTGATACCAAGGCTGGCCGCCGATGCCGCGCAGGTTCACCGCCTGCACCTCAGGATTTCCACCGAGCTTGGCGACCGCGTCAGCCACGCTGATCTGGATGGTTTTCACATCCATGCCTCCGCCTGAGGGCTTTGCCTGCGGCGGCGGGGCCTGCGTGCGGGTCATGACGTTGTGAAGGACACCGCTGCCAGAGGCCATCAGCACGGAGATGCTGAAAAGAAGACCGAGCCAGCGATGGAGTTTGCGAATGAGTTTGGGAGACATGGCGAAGGGCAAAGAGCGAAGCGACTACCACTTGAATTCGACGCCCGCGTAAAAAGCGCGGCCGTCACCGGGGAGGAAAACAGCACCAGCGCCCGGAGCCGTCGCATTGGTCACGACGCCGGTGGTGGGGCTGTAGGTTTCGTCGGTGATGTTGCGCACCTCGGCGAAGAAGGACACGCCTTTCTGGGTCTTGTAGCCCAGCTTGAAGCCGAGCAGCGCATACGGATCAGCGAAGGTCGTGCGAGCCATGTCCGCCGCGTAGCGAACGGGTGACCATTCGACATTCGGCCCGGCGTAGAAGCCGCAGGGATGCTCATACATCAGCTCACCGCGATAATAATAAGGCGCATAGCCCGGCAGCAGGCGGTCGCCAAAGGTGGGATCGTTTTTGAAGCGGAAGTCGTTCCAGAAGAAGTTGTTCCGCAGCACAAGGCGGTCAAAGCGGGTGTCGTTCGCCGTGGTCAGGTTGCGCAGCACGTCATAGCTGAGGCCGAACTCGACACCTTGATGCGTGGTCTTGCCGGCGTTGATGGTGTTTCCAGGCAGAGGCGGCACACCGAGCGTGAGCAGCTCGCGATCCACCCAGGCGTAATAGTAGCTGAAGTCCCAGGAAAGGCGGTCACGCTGGCCGCGAGTGCCGATTTCGAGCGTCGTGGCGCTCTGTGCATCGAGCCCCAGGATGCCCGGCGCAGCGCCCACCGGCACCGCCTCGCCAAAGGTCGGCGGCTCGAAGCTGCGGCTGGCGTTGAAATAGATCTGCGTCAGCGGATCAAACTCATACAAGAGGCCAAACTTCGGGCTGAAGCCCCAGTATTCGAGGCGATCACTGTTGTTGGCCCCGAAAGGAATCTGCTCGTTTAGATCCCGGCTGGCATACAGCACCTGGGCACCGAGCAGCACGGAGAGGCGATCGGTGAGATGCAGCCGGTCGTTGAAGTAGAGGCTCCAGTTGATGCTCTGCTGCTCAAAATCCGCCGTTCTCGCGCCGCGATTGCCGCCGACATTCAGGAAGCGCTGGTCCTGGGTGATCCCATACATGAAGTTGGTGCCGACACTGAGATCGTTGCGCATGCCCAGCAAGGAGCCGCGTCCGTCGTAGCGGAGATCAAAGCCGAGATCGTTGCTGAGCTGGTCGATAACCTGGAAGATCGGATGATCCAGATCCTTCCAGCTCCAGAAGGTCGAGAAGGTGAGCGTGTTGTCTCCGTCGGAGTAGGTCAGCTTGTTCGCCAGGCGCAGGAGCTGGTAGTCACGACGCTGACGACCGGCGAGGCTCACCGGATTGGCCTGCTGCGGATTCGCCTCCATCTGTGCCTTCGTCAGCGAGCCGGGGAGCTGCGATTTGCTATCCACCCAGGTGACGTAGAAGCGGTTTTCGAGGTTCGAGCTGATCTTCGTGCCGATGTTCGCCATCACACGCAGGCTTTCCTGTTCGCTCCAGTCACGAAAACCATCGGTATGAGCGGCGGTGATGCTCACATAGCCGTCCACGTTGCCGGAGACAAAGCCGGAGGAGATCTGGCCGCGGAAGGTGTTGAAGCTGCCGGCCTCAAAACGGGTCTGGAAGGCAGGCGCGGAGTAGCCGGTGTTCGAGACGAAGTTGATCGCGCCGCCGAGCGTGGCCGCGCCGTATTGCAGCGCGTTCGCCCCACGGAAGGTCTCGACGTATTGCGCCGCCATCGGCTCGATGGCTTGCATGTCAAAGCCGCCATCGGCGAGGTTCAAAGGCATGCCATCCTGCATCAGCCAGAGGCCGCGGCCATGGAAAGTTCGCTGGATGCCGCTGCCACGAATGGCGATGCGAGCCTCCTCGGAACCAAAGCGGCTCTGCACGAGCACCCCGGGCGTGAAATCGAGTGCGTCCTTCAGCGTGGCGGCGCGGCCTGTTTTGTATTCCTCGGCACTCGTGACACTGGCACCACCGGGCGTGCTCGCCGCGATCTGCTGACGGCGTGTTTCGATGGAGGGAACGGTGGTCGAAGGATCCTTGGTGGAGGTGACGACGACCTCGGGAAGGACTTTGGGCGTGGTGGCGGGCTGCTGGGCATGGACGAGCCCGGCGGAAAGGACAGACGTGAGAAGTGAGAAGTGAGAAGTGAAGCGTTTCATACAAT
>JBKCXA010000497.1:0-4107 GCA_046316935.1 Prosthecobacter sp. | reverse complement strand
GACGGCCTCCACCGCGCCTGCGCCGCCTAAAAGATGACCCATCGCCGATTTCGTGGAGCTCACGGCGATGCGTGAGGTGGCCTCGCCCGCCCAAGCGGCGATGGCCTGGGCCTCGGCGACATCGTTGAAGGGCGTGCCGGTGCCGTGGGAGTTGATGTAATCGATGTCGGCGGGCGTGAGGCCGGATTGTAGCGTGGCCTGTGTCATGGTGCGGATGGCCGCATTGCCCATCGGATCAGGCTGCGTGAGGTGATGCAGGTCCGTCGCGGTCGCATAACCGGTCACATCGGCCAGCGCGGGGCTTTGACGCTCCTCCTCGGCCTCCAGGATCATGACCGCGGCGCCTTCGCCGAGTGCGAGGCCATCGCGAGCGGCGTCAAAGGGACGCGGAATGCCGCTGGGTGCCAGCGCCTTGAGCGAATCAAAGCCTGCGAAGACCAGCTTCGCCAGCGCATCGTAGCCGCCGGCCAGCACGCGCTTCGCCCGGCCGCTGCGGATCATCTCGACGCCCCAGCCGATGGCATTCGCGCCCGAGGCGCAGGCATTCGACACAATGATGACCGGTCCGCGCCAGCCAAGCTCCGCGGCGATCTCATTCATCTGCCGCTGCGGCTGGTAGTGCTCCGCGCGGGAAAGCTGCCGTCGGTGGCGGCCTGGAGAACTCACCGCCGTCTCGAAGTAGGTCTCGCCGAGCGACATCGCCCCGGCGGAGGTGCCGATGATCATCGCGTCGATGCCATCCATGGTCGTGCGACCACTCTGCGCCAGCGCCTCACGCAGCGCCAGCATCAGCATGACGCTGCCACGGTCTGCGTAGCATGTTTTGATCGGCATCGGGATCTTCGGCGGCAGGTCCACGATGCCCGCTGTCTTGGCGACAAAGCCCTCCACGCCAAAAAGCTCCTCCGGCACCGGCCGGAACGCCATGCGATCCGTCTCAAACGATGCCTCATTGGCCTTCCAGCCGATGCCGAGCGGCGAGACAATGCCCGCTCCGGTGATGGCGATGCGTTGGGAGGTGGGGACGGACACGGGGAACAGGAAAGCCGAAGGTGGAAAAGGCATTTACGCACCGGGTGAGGTCACTGCAAATGCAGATTCGATTACGAGGTGGAGACAGACGCGGATGTTAGGGGATAAGAATCAATCCCTCGTGCTCGGCCATGTCTCCCTGCCTGTCGTCAAAGGTCAAAAAGCGCTCGCTGGCAATTTCCAGCGCGGTGGCCACATGGAGGATGTCCATCGCCCCGTGGATATTTTTGGGCGTGTGATGCATGCTGAGGCGGCGTGCGAGCGGCAGCAGCCTGTGCAGGGGCGCGTCTTTTCGTTCGATCAGCCCCTCCAGCACCGCCCTGTTCATTCCTTCGATCGAGTTTCGAGCGTCATTTTCCGAGCACTTTCCGCTGCGGGGAAAGCCTCGGAGCGTGTTTTCCGCCTCAAACAGCACCAACCGGCTTGTCTGTACCGCCGCACCGTGCCGGTTCCACCAATGCCAGGCACGAGGGTTGTGCTCGTCGCACCTTGCAAAAGCCGCGACGATGAAACTGGCGTCAGCGAAGGGCTTCATGCGTTGCGGCGGGATTTGACGAGCTCGCCTACACCGTCAAAACCGCGTTCGCCCGGTTTCATCATGAACTCGTCCGCGAAGCTGGCGATCTTTTGCCGCAGGGACCTGACGGTCGTCTTGCGGGCGGGACGCTTGGAAATGGTCTTCATGCCAGACTTTTTACCATGCCTCAAAACCTCTGGCAACCGCGCTTCCTGCCTCTACCCTCGTGGCCTCAATCACGGCATGTCTTTTGGTGAACGATGGAATCGCATTCAACGCGAGCGCGGAGCGCTCGTGGCGGTGCATGGCCTGGATGCTACGCTCACGTTTGCGGAGCTGGATTCACAGGCGCGGGTGCTGCGGCCGCAGGAGGAGGTGTTTGTGGCCCGGGGGGAGACGCCGGACATCTTGCGGGCCACGCTGGCCGGCCTGCTGCAAGGCGTGCCGGTGCAGTGGGTGGAAAAAGATCGCTCGCGGCGTGTGCCGGTGACGTCGCTGCCGGAGGGCACGGCCTTCATCAAGCAAACGGTGGGCGGTTCCGGCGTGCGGAGATGCCAGTTTTTTACCTTTGATCAAATCGCGGCGGATGTGGACCGGCTGCATGACTTTTTCGATCTCTCGAATCGCGGCGCGGCAGTGGCGGCGATCTCCTGCGCTCATTCGTATGGCCTCACGATGACCGTCATGCAGACGCTCCTCCATGGCGTGCCGCTCTGCTGGGCACCGCAGCCCTTTGCTCAGCCGCTGATGGAGGCGATGCGGCCGCATGAGCGGGTCTTTCTTCCCGGTGTGCCGGCGATGTGGAAGGCCTGGCTGATGGGGCAGGTGAGCTTTGGGAATGTCTCGCTCGCCATCTCGGCGGGTTCGCCGCTGACTTCCGAACTCGCCGCGATGGCCCGCGAGAAGCACGGGCTGGAGTTGCGCAATCTTTACGGCACCAGCGAGTGCGGGGCGATCTCGTGCGATGGCGAGCTGCTGCCCGGTGTGGAGGCCCAAATCGAGCCTGAAGGCCGTTTGATCGTCGAAAGCAGTTCGGTGGGCCTCGGCTACGATGAGATCTTGAAGGGCGAGATTTTTGGCAACGGCCGCTTTTTGACCTGTGATGCCGTTTTACTCGAAAATGGCCGTTTGAACTTCGAGCGAAGCCTCGGACGCGGCATCAACGTGGCAGGCCGAAAACTCAGCCCCGATGAAATCGCGGCCAAAATCCGCCAGGCAGGTGATCTGGCTTCGGTGGAGGTCTTTGGAGCGCCCAGTCGCGATCCGGAGCGCTGCCAGGACATCGTGGCCCGCGTGCCGCTGCGACAGGCGGAGATCACCGTGGCCTTCAAAACAAAAGTGTGCGCCGCGCTTGCACCCTGGGAGGTTCCGCGCAGGTGGATCGGCGACGCATGAAGCTGGAGTGTCCGCCCGAGGAAGTGAAACGCATCGCCGCGCTCTGCGCGTCGCGGTGGCATCGCGACTACACGCGGATCAAGCTGCGCTCCGATCCCGTTTATGCCGCGGCGCTGCGTGAGATCACCGGCACGCACCTGCCGGTGCTCGACATCGGCTGCGGCATCGGCCTGCTGGCGATGTATCTGCGCGGCGCGGGCTACACGGCTCCCGTGACGGGCTTTGACTACGACGCCGAAAAGATCAAGGCCGCGCGGATCATGGCCGAGCGCAGCGGTTTTAGTGATTTGAGCTATGCTGCGGGCGATGCGCGGCGTGACATGCCCGATTTCAGCGGTCATGTGATCATTCTCGACATCCTGCAATTCTTCACGCCTGCCGAACAGGATGCACTTTTGGCCCTCGCGGCTTCCCGCGTGGCTCACGGCGGCCGATTGATCATCCGCAGCGGCCTTCGCGAGGCCACCTGGCGGCATCGCGTGACGATTTTGGGCGATTGGTTTGCGAAGATCACCTTCTGGATGAAGGCCGCGCCTGTTTGCTATCCGACCCGCGAGCAGTTCGAACGCGTTTTGACCCAGCAGGGCCTCCAAGTCCGCCTCGAGCCGATGTGGGGTGGGACGCCGTTTAATAACTACCTCATCGTGGCGGAGCGTCAGGCCTCTGTGGCATAGCTGGCGAGCATTGCGGCCACCTTGTCCGTCACCTCGATGCACACGGGCGTGCCTTCGTGGATCAGCACGATGCCGTCGGGTGTGAGTTTGCGGCGGATGCGGCTGACGATGTAGTCGGTGTCCCGCAGGGTGCCGTCGAAGCCGCGGGCGGTCCACATGAGGGTCTGCAAGCCCATGGCCCGGGCGGTTAGCACGCAGAAAGCATTGTGATGGCCGGCGGGCGGGCGAAACCAGCGCGGCGGATGCTCCGGGGCGATGCGGGTGAGCGTGTCCTGGCATCGCGCGATCTCGTCCCACATGCGACGCGGTCGCAGGGTCCAGAACGTGGTGGCGGGATGGGTCTGCGTGTGGTTGGCGATCTCATGACCACGGCGCAGGATGTCGCGAACGAGGTGCGGGTATTGCGCCGCCCGGTCGCCGATGAGGAAGAAGATGGCCTAGAGGCCGAGGCGCTCCAGGATGTCGAGCATGGCGGGCGTGTGCTCGGGA
>JBKCXA010000496.1:0-2758 GCA_046316935.1 Prosthecobacter sp. | reverse complement strand
GTTCACGGTGGGCAGCGTGGTGCCGTTGTTGAGAAGCTGGAAGGTGCCGCCGGTGATCGTCGCAGTCATCGCCGCAGTGCTGGTGCCTGCGAGCGTGAGATTGTTCATCTGGAAGACGCCAACGATGTCATTGGTGGCAGTCGTGGTGCCCGCAGCGAGCGTTTGCCCGGTGAAGAACTGCACGGAGGCACCGCGAGAGCTTGTCGGCTGACTTCCAGCCTGCCAGTTCGTGCCGGTGGACCAGTTTCCGCTCGTGGCGCTCGTCCACACGTAGTTCACGGGAGCCGCGGAGAGTGAAATGGTGGCCGTGGTGCTCAGTCCGCCGAAGTGGCGTGCGGTAACGCCATTCGCCAGCGAGCTGATTTGCGTGCCATCAAGCACGGCACGGCTCACCATCAGATCATCGAGCCTACCATCAAACCAGCGCTGCTGGGCGAAGGTGGTGCTGGCGTGACCGCCAAAGACGAGCGGACTCGTCAAATTCAGCGCCAGAGTGAAAGCGCTATCCGTGCCGATGAGCGTGCCATTGAGATAAAGCGCGATCGCGGTGCCATTGCGCACGACGGCGAAATGATGCCACGCGCCTGCTGTCACGCCCGTGGCGGCGATATCGACATCGAGCGCCGCGCCCGCTGCGTTGAAATGCTGCAAGCGCACCGTGCTCAGTCCGGCGGGGCAGTTCAGATACAGCTCGTCATTGCTGCCAAAACCATCGCCATCACTGATGTGCCACACGATGTCGTCATTCGTCGTGTCGCGGCGTTTGAACCAGCCTGCGACGCTCCAGTTGTCGGTGTTCCAGTTCAGCTCCGAGGTGCCGATCACACGCTGCACGCGTGCGCCGGTGGTGGTGTTCTCCACGACATCGAGCGAGCGTGCGCCCTGCTGAGTGAGTGCGGCGGGTTTGTCCGTGAGAAGGCTGTAGCTGCCTGCGCCCGCGAGATCGAGGGTGCCATCACGACCATTGCCGGAAGCATCCGTGGCGGTGTTCGCCGCAGTGCCATCCGGCAGATCAAAGTCCCACACGAGCATCGTGTCGGCATTTCCTCCGGCATCCGTCGCGGTGACGCTGAAGCTCGGCACGCCGGTGTAGCCCGGATTCGGCGTGAAGCGGGCGGTGAAGCCATCAGCGAGCAGTGTCACGGTGCCGTTTTGCGGATCGCTCACGCTGAAACGCATCTGCGCGGCGGGCGTGGAGTCGTCGGTGATGTAGTTGCGCAAATCGATGTCCACCGGGTTCTCACCGTTGCTCGTGGCGACGCTGCTGATCGCCACCGGAGCATCATTCGAGGCCGCGATGTTCCAAGTATTCAGCGCGGTGACGGCGGGCAGCACGGTCGGCGTGGCCTCACCGGTGCTCAGCGGCACAAACCACACGGCGAGCGTGGTGTTCGTGACGTTGGTAAGGTTGATGGCGAGCTTCTTGTGGCCGGTGTTGGCGTTTTGCGCGGGTGTCGTCACCGGATGCGCCGAACCGGGCACTGGCACGGCTTCCATGATTTGGAACTGGCCGCTGCTGCTGAGGATTTTGCACAACAGACGCTCCGCGCCCTGCGTGAGCATGGCGCTGGTGCCATCGGGATCAATGACGACGCTGGTGGTCGGATGCGTGTAATGCGCGAACCACCACACCGTTTTGCCCGTCGCCGCAGTGATCTCATCCTGCACGAGCACTTCATCGCGTGCGCCCATGAGCCGCACACCGCGCCAGACCTTGCTCATGCCTGTGTAAACCGGCGTGAGATCATGAATCGAGAATGAACTGCTCCCGCCAAGCTCGCTTTGATAGGCTGTGAGTGGTGCGACGGCATTCAGCACCATGCCAGCGGTGCCATCGGGATTGATGGCGAGCGTGTTCTGGCCTTCCGGCCTCATGCGGTAGTAGTCCCAGCGATCCACCGCCGTGCTGCTCGACGTGCCGTTGAAGTAGTTTGGAAGCGCATAGTTGTCGCCGCCGAGATCGTGAAACCAGCGTTTGCCGAGCGCATCGAGCACAAAGGTGCCCGCATCGAGATTGCCATGATCCGCGCCCATTTGACCGCCTTTTGTGCCGACGAAAGTGGCACGCGAGTCATTCCATTTGCCGCGCATGGTGACCATTTCCTGCGCTTCAAAAGCGGTGCCTTCCTCGCCGTGGAAGGCCATGTCCGCCGCTGAGCCGTTGTTTGCCACGGTGATGCCCGCATGATCATTCCACCACAGCGCACTCAGCGCACTGCCGCTGCCCGTGTTTTCCCAGCCATCGTAGGCGGCGATGCCGTAACGCCGTGCCATCCACTGAAACTGTGCTCCACGAGTGCCTCCGCCCGCGCCTGCATCGGCGTAGTTAAAAATGACATTCGAGGTGCCAAGCGAGTTGATCGGTCCATAGCCCGCCTCGGAGACATTTTGCGTGTTGCTGATGCCGAAATCACTGCCCAGCACCCATTCGAGTCCGGCGAGCATCCTCATGCCATATTCCGTGGTGTAGCCCCAGTAGCCCGGGCCTTCATACCAGGCACCGTTGTCGGTGGTAAAATGCTTCCAGCAGGGGCGTGTGGAGTTGATGGACCGATTGAGAATGTTTTCCACCAACGCCTCGGATTCCGTGCCCACCACCAGCGCACCCATTCTCAGGCCGCCGGTGCAGACTTGGTTCCAGTTGTTACCATCGCTTTGCGACCAACCGGCATTGCTGGTGAACTGCGACAGGCCCGGATTGAGGCCTTTGTTGATGATCGCGGTGCGGATCGTCGTGCGTCGCGTGGCATCCCAGTAG
>JBKCXA010000495.1:0-2986 GCA_046316935.1 Prosthecobacter sp. | reverse complement strand
GGGCTCGTCGATCAGTTTGCCGTCCTTCCACTGGTAGCGATGCGGCCAATCGGCGCAGTGCAGCCAGTTGTCGATGCCTCGGCGCAGACCATTCGCCGTGTGCTGCGGATTGCCTCCGACCCCCATCGTGCCGACTTCGGTGCGCTCATCGCAACGCAGATCGCCGTCTTGATCGGCGCAGAACCACAGCTTCGGCGGTTCCTGGAGCAAGATGCCGCCTTTCACAAAGGCGAAGCTTCGCGGCATGACGAGCTTGTCGAGGAAGACGGTGCTCTTGTCGGCCTTGCCGTCGCCGTTTTCATCCGTGAGCACGACGACACGGCAGATGGGAGCGCCCTCGCCGCTGCCCTGCACATCGCGCATGTAGCCCTGATACTCGACGACCCAGATGCGACCCTCGGGATCGAACTCGAAGAAGATCGGGCACTGCACCATCGGCTCGCAGGCGACGAGTTCCGCGCGATAACCGGGCGCGAGCTTGAAGGTCTTGGCTTCATCCTCCGCCGAAAGCACCGGCGCGGGTGGGACTTCGATGCGTTTGAGGAGTTCCTCACCCTTCTCCCAATCTGCCCAACCGGTGAGCGCCGATGCGGGCCGCGCACGCGGACGATCGGCGGGAATGGTGCCGGTTTGAGCCATGAGATGGCTGGCGAAGGCAAAGAAACACAGGAGGCGGAGCATGGAGGAAATACGCGATGAATGGCCCTGAGCTGTCCGCTGCGTGATTGTTGTCGGCTGATGCGTATGCGAAGGAATGAAACGCTTTTTCCTTCTTCTGATGCTTGCGGGGCTTTCGTCGGCACATGCCGAATGGGTTCTCGAATCGCCACGCGAGGAGTCGCGGCCGCAGGCGGTGCAAAAGGAGACAGGCGGGCATGATGGAAAAGGATCGCTGGTGCTCGAAACCGGCGCGGGGGAGCATTGGATCGGCTGCTGGACGCAGACGGTGCCGGTGACGGGCGGGAAGCATCAGCGTTTCATCGCGTGGCGAAAGCACAGTGCGATGCCGGAGCCACGCCGCAGCATGTATGCGCGGGTGATCTGGCAGGATGAAAAAGGCCAGCCGGTGAAGTGGGAGACGCCGGCGAAGCAGGGCTATGCCAAAGGCACCACGCCGCGTGCGGAGCCGGAGTATCCTCAGGACTCGGGCAGCGCTCCGGATGAATGGGCGAAGATCGATACGATCCTCCGCGCTCCCACCGAGGCGAGGCAGGCACGCATCGAGCTTTACCTGCAATGGGCCGCGAATGCGCGGGTGGAGTGGAGCGAAGTGAGCCTGGCCGAGGCACCTGCTCCGGCGCCGCGCAAGGTGCGGCTGGCGACCGTTCATCTGCAACCTCGCGAGGGCAAAGAACCCTCCGACAAGCCGCCGCAGTATGCTGCTTTGATTGCCGAGGCAGCGAAGCAGAAGGCGGACCTCGTCGTGCTGGGTGAGACGCTGACATACTATGGCACGGGCAAGAAGATGCACGAATGCGCGGAGACAGTGCCGGGGCCGAGCACGGATTACTTTGGCAAACTGGCGAAGGAGCATGGGCTTCACATCGTGGCCGGACTGGTGGAGCAGGATGGAAAGACCATTTACAACACGGCCGCGCTGCTGGGGCCGGATGGCTCGCTCATCGGCAAGTATCGCAAGGTGACGCTGCCACGCGGCGAGATCGAGGCGGGCATCACGCCGGGGCGCGAGTATCCGGTGTTCGAGACCCGCTTTGGCAAGGTGGGCATGATGATCTGCTACGACGGCTTCTTCCCGGAGGTGGCGCGGGCGCTCACGATCCGCGGCGCGGAGGTCATTGCGTGGCCGGTGTGGGGCTGCAATCCGATGCTGGCCCGTGCCCGTGCCTGTGAGAACCACGTCTATGTGGTGAGCAGCACCTACACGGACCATGAGAAGCACGACTGGATGATCTCGGGCATCTTTGACCACTACGGCGATGTGATCGCCCAAGCGGACCAATGGGGCACCGTGACCGTGGCGGAGGTCGATCTGGCGGAGCCGGCGCATTGGAACAGCCTCGGGGACTTCAAAGCGCAGATTCCCAGCCATCGCCCGCCTGCTTTAAATGAGTGATCGCTCTCACCCAAATCCTAGTCATCAATTTTTGTGAATTCCAAGGAGCAGATTGGCAACAGAATGAAGACAACAGAATGCCTTTTTATTCTGCTGCCTTCATTCTGTTGCCAATAATCACAAATCATGATGACGACTGGCATATCCTCCCACCCGAGCATTCGGATGGTCGGCAGTTTCGATGAGCTGCTGCAAACGCCGCTACTTGATGGCGTGAACGCCTTGTGCTGGCCGCGATGCCTTCCGGGCGATTTCGCGGAGGTGGCTCGGCTTCTGAGCGTGCCGCCAGGCATCACGCATCTGGGCGAGGAGGATTTGCAGACGCTTGAGCTGACTGCGGCAGGTCGTGCGGCTGTGAGGATCATGCTGGCGGATGTTCGATGCTTGCAGGAGCATGGGCTCGATCCGGTGCTGGACTGCGTGAACGGCTACACGCATCCCGTGGAGCCGCCGCATCAACGCACCGATGTGTGCTCCTGGCATGTGGACAGCGCCACGGCGGAGGCGGACACCTGGCTCTGCACCTACCACGGAGCCTCGTCAGAAGGCCTTTTTCCCGAGGATGCCATTCCGCGTGTCGAAGTGCCGGAGGCACGGGCGGAGCTTCTGCGGCTTTTTGGAGGTCAGGATGATGAAAACTTCGAGGAATGGCTTTCGGAGCATTTTCACGATTTGCACTTCGCGAAGCGTGAAGGTGCTCGCGGCTACTCTTTTGGCATCGGAAACCTCTGGCGCATCGCCACGCGGCATCCGGAGGTGGCCGTGCCGCCCTGTGTGCATCGGGCGCCAGATCCGGTTCCAGGGCAAAAACGTCTGCTGTTGATCAGTTGAAGCCGCCATGAGTTACGATCCGAAAGCCTGCATCACCTGCGGTGACTGCTGCTGCCACTTCCGAGTGTCGTTTTTCTGGGA
>JBKCXA010000494.1:0-3621 GCA_046316935.1 Prosthecobacter sp. | reverse complement strand
CCCGCGGAGTCGCCATTGATGCTGAGGCCGCCGAGGGCGGTGGTGTGGCAGGAGTAGCCAAAGAGGATGGCGCGGAGGTTTGAGTCGCTTTTCACGGCGATGACGGGCACGTCCTGATCGACCTGGCCGCCGAGCGAACGGCTCTCGGGACCTCGCGAACGCCTGCGGTTCACGGCGACTCCGGCGAGGCCTTGTTCAAAGGAAAGTTCTGCAGGCTGAAGCGCGGCGATGGCGGCTCCGATGACCTCGTCATACTTCGCATAAACCAAAGCGGTGTAACGATCTCGAGCGGCGGCTTCCTCCGTCGTGAATTCATAGTAGAGCCACAGCACATCCTCGGTGACCGGGCAGGAGTGGTTGTGCGAGGCATTGAGGATGAGTCGCTCGCGAGGGATGTGATGCTTCTTTTCCGCGTTACCCGCAATGATGGCGATCATTTTGTCGCTCAGGCCCACGAGATCAGCGGTGACGATGACGGAGGTGGTGCCGGTGTCATCGCGAAGAGCGATGGCTTTGAGCCAGATGGGATGCTCGATGCGCTGAGACATCCGTGTCTTGCCGCCATAGCCCGCGAGTGGCACTGGCTCGGAGGGTGTGATGTCCGCCTTGGCGGCACCGGCCTGCCAGGCGGCGAAAAGACTGCCGCCGAGGCTGAAAAAGGCGACGGCGAGCAGCAGCTTCATGCGAGCACTTCCTTCACCACATGGCCGTGGACATCCGTGAGGCGGAAATCACGGCCTGCATGGCGGAAGGTGAGCTTTTCATGATCGAGGCCGAGCTGGTGAAGGATGGTGGCATGCAGATCGTGCATGTGGACTTTGCCATCGACGGCGAAGTGGCCGAGGTCGTCGGTCTCGCCGAAGCTGAAGCCGGGCATGAAGCCGCCACCGGCCATCCAGACGGTGACGCCCTTGGGGTTGTGATCGCGACCGGTGCCGTTTTTCTCGGCGTAAGGCGTGCGTCCAAACTCGCCGCCCCACCAGACGATGGTGTCTTCGAGGAGGCCGCGTTGTTTGAGATCATCGAGCAGGCCCGCGATGGGTTTATCCACGGCGGCGGCGTGGTCGCCGTGCTTGGGCAGGTTGCTGTGCTGGTCCCAGGCGGGGTTGTTGGAGTTGTCGCCGTAGTTCACCTGAATGTAGCGCACACCCCGCTCGGCGAGGCGGCGAGCCATGAGGCACTGGCGGCCAAAGTTGTCCGTGGGTTTTTCGTCGATGCCGTAGAGCTTCTTGGTGGCTTCAGACTCATCGGAGAGGTCCATCACATCGGGTGCCTTGGCCTGCATGCGCCAGGCGAGCTCGTAGCTGCGGATGACGGCGTCGATCTCCGAATCGCCGGGCATGGCCTGATGGGCGTTGAGGGACTGGAGGAGGCCGAATTGCTTCCGCTGCTGCTCGGGCGTCCAGATGGTGTTCGTGATGTTTTTGATTGAGGATTCCTTGGCGGGCTGTCCGCTGCGGCCGACGGGCGTGCCCTGATACACGGCGGGGATGAAGGCATTGCCGTAGTTGCGCGGGCCGCCATTGCCGAGGCTGGGGCTGATGGTGACAAAGCCGGGCAGGTTCTCGTTTTCCGTGCCCAGGCCATACATCACCCACGCTCCCATGCTGGGGCGGATGAAGCTGGTGGTGCCGGTGTGCAAAAACAGCGTGGCGGGGCCATGCGCCACGCCCTCAGTATGCATGCCGTGCAGGAAGCAAAGGTCGTCGAGGTGGCGGTTGACGTTCGGGAAGAGGTTCGAGGCCCAGCGACCGCTCTCGCCATGCTGGGCGAAGTCCCACAGCGGTTTCATCACGCGTTGCGGTGCGCCTTTGCCCGTCTTGGCGATGGCACGGGCGTCCTGCACGTCGATGACCTTACCGTCTTCTTTGAAGAGACGCGGTTTATAGTCGTAGGAATCGACGTGGCTCACGCCGCCCTGCATGAAGAGAAAGATGACGCGTTTCGCCCTCGGTTGATGATGCGGCTTTTTGCCCGCGAGTGGGTTGTTGGCCATCGCGGACAGGGCGAGGCTGCCGAAACCACAGGCGGTGGTCTGGAGGAACTGGCGTCGGGAGGGGGAAAACATGGCGCTAGAACGGCGGGTAGAGCGGGAAGCTATCGCTGGACAAGAAGCCCGCGCTTCGGTAAACGCCCCGTCCCATGTCTGTACGCGTTCGATTTGCTCCCTCGCCCACCGGTGACCTCCACGTCGGAGGTGCCCGCACGGCTTTGTTTAACTGGCTGATGGCCCGCAAGCTCGGCGGCACCTTCATCCTGCGGGTGGAGGATACCGATGGTGCCCGCAACACGGCGGAGGCCTCCGCCGGCATCCTCAAAGGCCTGCGCTGGCTTGGTCTCGACTGGGATGAAGGCCCCGAAGCAGGCGGCGACTGCGGCCCCTACTACCAAAGCCAGCGCAAGGCCATCTACGACGCCTACTTTGCCAAGCTGGAGGCCGCAGGCCGCGTGTACACCGAGGACAACGGCGCGGTGCGTTTCAAATTCAGCCGCACGGCCATCACCGTGCATGACCTCGTCTGCGGGGATGTGACCTTTGCCCCCACCGAGGAGCCGGACATGACCATCCGCCGGCCGGATGGCAGCTACATTTTCCACTTTGTGAACGTGGTGGACGACATCGAGATGCGCATGACGCACGTCATTCGCGGCGAGGACCATCTCTCGAACACCTGGAAGCATGTGGATCTCTTCAATGCCTTCGGCGCTACGCCGCCGACGTATGCGCACATCCCGCTTATCCTGAACCCCGATGGCTCCAAGATGAGCAAGCGGGATGAGGGCAGCGCCATCGAGCACAGCTACATGAATGCCGGGTACCTGCCCGACGCGGTCTTCAACTACCTCTGCCTGCTCGGCTGGACGCCGAAGGCCGAGAGCGAAAAACTCTCCCGCCAGGAGCTGGTGGCCCTTTTCGATCCCGAGGCCATTCACAGCAGCAATGCGAAGTTCGATCTCAAAAAGAGCCTGTGGTTCAATGCGCAGTATCTGCGTGAACTGAGCCCCGAGGAGTTGCTCAAGCACGCGAGGCCGTTTTTGGAAAGCGCTGGTCTGAATTGGCGTCAAGAAAACGAAACTAGGGTTGCTAGTGTGGTCTATTCTGTCCGTGAAAAGGTGTCGTTGCTTAGTGAGATATCACCACTTGTTAAACCAATTATTCAACTGTTGGATTCTGAAATCGCCATCGAGATCCCAACGGATGAAGTTAATAAGACTGTCTTCCCCGCGATTGCTCAGATTTGCGTTGGAGAACTCATCAGATTGTCTGAACCAGATTGGAACCCTGAGGCTATCAAGAATACCTTCACTTCAGTAGCTGGTGCCACTGGTTGCAAGCTCGGGGCAACAATGTCGAGTTTTCGATACGCATTGACCGGTCAGAAAAGCGGTCCGGATTTGGCCGAAATAACTTATCTTCTTGGGAAGACAGCCGTTACCTCTCAGCTTTCTTCCACTTATTTCGGCGCGACAGGGCAATACCTTCAGATTCCGGGAAAGTGATTCCAAAATAATTGCTACTGGCCTTCAGCTAGAACTCGTTTTGAAACTGCATCTCCCCAACCATCCCACGCAGCTCTATCTCATCCGTCACGGCGAGGTGGAGGAGCGTTATCACAAGGT
>JBKCXA010000493.1:0-3543 GCA_046316935.1 Prosthecobacter sp. | reverse complement strand
GGGCCGTCGTTGTCATAGACGCTGCTGGTTACGGGCGAGATGGCGATGTTGTTGTAGGCGCTGTCAGAACTGGCCGCGGTGGCGGTGACGACGCCCCAGTGCAGGATGCTGGGCTCCATCACAGTGTCGTCGATCGCGCGCACGGTCACGGTTTGCGCGGTGTTCCAGTTCGTCGTGCTGAAGACCACCGTGGCGGGCGAGGCGGCCACCTGCGAGTCGCCGGTGAAGGTGAGCGTGACCGGCCCGGTGGGCTGCTGCCCCAAGACCACGGTGAAGGTGTCTGTCGTGGTGCTTTCGGTCACACTGCTGAAGCCGCTGCTCTCGGCGATGCGCACGAGGTTTGCTGCCGTGGTGTTGTCACTCGCGTTGTCCGTGATGACGTGTGTGACGGCCGGGATCGTGAGCGTGGCGTATTCTGCCGCCGAGGTGGCATTCACACTCACGTTGATCGGCGCGAGGTGACGCAGTTCGGCGGCGGTGTCATCGACCGGGAGCGTCCAGATCGTCTGCGCGGTGGCCCAGTTCGCCGGTGTGAAGGTCAGCGCGGCCGTGGTGCCAGTGCCGACGGTGCTGCTGGTGCTGAGGCGGCTCTGCGTGCCTCCGTTGAAATCGAGCACAACATTCGCGGTGGGCGCCTGCGTGAGCACGACGGTGAAACTGTCCGTGGTGGTGCTGCCTTCCGTCGTTTGCGTGGTGCCGCTGCTTTCCACGATGCTCACACCGGGCGATTCGTTGTCCGTCACATACACGGTGACGGGCGGCACGAAGGCACCGTTGAAATAGCTGTCCGTGCTGGCGACATTGAAGCCGATGAAGCCGTTGTGAGGTGTGCTTTCCACCGTGGTGTCTTCCACAGCGGTCACAGTGACGGTTTTCGTCGCGGTGTCCGTGCTGGTGAAGCTCACCGTGGCTGGCGAGACAGTGATTTGAGCGTTCGGCACGAGTGTGACGGTCACCGTGGTGCCGGCAGCTGGATTGCGGCCATTCAGACCGATCGTGAAGGTATCGCCGACATTCGGCGTGCCGCCGGTGCCGGTGGTGCCGCCTTCACGGACCGTGGTGAAGATATTCGTCTGCGTGACCGTGAGCGCGGGATCGTTGTCGAGCACGTTCACAAGCACCACGGGCGAGTTCACGCGGTTGTAGGTGTCATCGGTGCTGGTCACGTTGAGCGTGATGGTGGCGCTGCCGGGCGGCTCGGCGGTGGCGTCATTGGTCGTCGTCACGGTGACGGTCACCGGCACGCTCCAGTTTGCATCGGTGAACGTGAAAGGCCCGGCGGGTGAAACTTGGATGCCCGTGCTACTTGGCACGAGGGACACCGTCGTCGTTGTGCCCGCGTCTGGCATGCGGCCCAAAGAGATCGTGTAGGTGTCCGTGGTGCCGTCTTCGCTCACCGTGGTGCTGCCGCCGCTTTCGGCGACGACCACGCGCGAGTCATCGTTGTCGAGCACCGTGGCGTAGAAGGCGGGCGCAGCGATGCTCGTCGTCGCATTGCCGCCAGTTGTCGTGTCCGTACTCTGCGAGAAGGCGCGGATGATCACCGGGGACGAAGGAATGCCGCCGATGGTCACGGATGGAGCGGTAACATAGCCTGCGCCGGCGTTCATGAGGATGATGGAGTCCAGTTTGCCATCCGCGGTCAGTTTCGCGTAGCCCGTGGCCGTGGTGCCGCCTGTCGGAGCTCCGGTGAAGGATACGCTCGGGATGCCGGTGTAGCCGTAGCCGGGATTCGTGATGTTCACGGCGCTGACCGCGCCGCTGCTGAGCGTCGTGCTTGCCGAGGCGCTGACCGGTGCGCTGTCGCTCCACATGCCCTCGTGGACACCTTCGTTCAGATAATCATCATTCGCGGTGACGGTGACATCGACATCGGCGCTCCAAAGATTGCCGGAGGAGCCGGTGGGCACGAAAACGATCGTCGAGGGGCTGAAGCTCATCTGCGCGGCACTCAGCGTGACACTCACCGGCGTCGGTGGATTGCGGCGGAGTCGCACCTTGATGGTATCGGTCAAACCGCCCTCCATCACACGCGTCTCACTGCCCGTGTGCGTGAGGATGATGAAATCATCATCGTCGGCGATGTTCGTGGCGATCTGTGCCACCGGCAGCGTGGTGGGATAGCCGCCGCCGCTGGCGATGCTGTGATTGATGCGGCCCCAGTGCAGGCCCTCGGCCGTGGTGTCGTTGTTGCCACGCACGATGACCGTTTGTGGCACGTCCCAGCCGCTGTTGCCCACGTTGCTGACCACGGTGACCGCCTGGCCGCTCGTCGGCGTGAAGACACGCGTGTAAGTCGTGCCAAAGGTCGTGCTGGTGCCGTGCTGATTGATCTGCAGGCCGTTGCCCGTGATGCTCACGGTCACGTTTGAGGCCGGAGCGCTGGCGAGGCGGATCGTGTAGCTGTCCACGCCGGCCTGGCCGACGGCGGTGTTGCCGGTTTCAGCCACGTCCGTGGTGCCACCGGTCTCCGTGATGATCACGCCGAGGCCGCCGTCGTTGTCGCATACATTCACCGGCATATCCGGCGTGCTCAGCGCGTGATACTTCGCGTAGGTGCTGCTGTTCGTGGTGATGACGATGCGGTCGTTTGATCCTGCTTCTCCGGCGTTCTCGACATCGCTGTCATCCACCGCGGTGATCGTCACCGTCTGATTCGTGCTCCAATTTGCATCCGTGAAGGTCAGCGTGGCCGGTGACACCGTCACCTCGCCGTTTGCGGAGGCCAGATTGACCTGCACGCTCGTTCCCGGCGGCAGCGGAGCGGAGAGGCGGATGTTCACGGTGTCCGTGCCTGTGCCAGCGGCTGCGTTTTCGGCTACCCAAGTCACCGAACTCGTCTCCGAGACGATCAGGCGCTCGTTTGGCTGCTCATTGTCCACCACGGTCACCGGCACGGGCGGCACGGCGACGCCGTTGTAGCCCGGCGCGGAGCCTGTGACGGCGAAACGCACGCCGCTGTAAGCGATGGGGCTGAAATCCTGGTTGTTCACGCCCACCATCGTCAAAGTGATGCCCGTGTTCCAGTTTCCATCCGTCAGCGAAATCGTTGCAGGCCATCCCATCAGGGAAACGCCGCCATTCGTCGAGAAACGCACCGCCGGAGTGGCGCTGCCGTTGCGGAAGATGAAATCCGCGCCGCCCACGCCCGGCGTGGCGCTCATCGGCCCCAGCGTCATCCAGGTGTAGTTGTACAGATGGTTGATTTTCGACACTTCGGCCGCTTCCGTCGCGGTTTGCATCTCCGGCGCGAAAAGACCCGCCTGCGCCAGTTTGCCCGGCACGGTGAAATCGGGGTAAAACCAGTTAAACACCGTCGGCGCGTCCAAAGGCGACTGACCGAGGTTGTTGCGCAGCGAGTCGATGCGGAAGCGGAACGGCCCGTCCGGCCACGAAGCGGTTTTGGAGGGCGGGGAGAGGTTGGAGGCGCCAAATTTCGCCAGCTCGCTGCCGGGGTATTTGGCCAGCGGTGCATCCGTATCGGAGAAACCGGTCTCCATGCTGCTGAGCAGGCTCACGGGAGCACCGGAGAAGGCCTTAAAC
>JBKCXA010000492.1:0-3233 GCA_046316935.1 Prosthecobacter sp. | reverse complement strand
CTTGTTTTGCGTGAGATGATGCATCACCGCGGCCTCGTAAACGGCCGCATGACGCGGGAATTTTTCCAAAGCGGTCGTCACCGCCTTCGCGGCGCGGTCGTCCTTCTCGAAAACATCCTCCGGCGGGTAGGTGCTGGCAAAACGGGCCAGATTCAGAAGCGGCTCAGGGCTGCCCGGATTGGCGGTGATAGCCTCGTTGAGGATTTTGAGAGCGGCTTCGCGCCCTTCAAACTGCAACGCCAGATTCGCGGTGTGGCTGGCGAGTTCCGCGTTGGTCGGATCGGCCTTAAAAACAGCCTGATAATGCTCCAGAGCCTGGCGGAGCTTGCCCGCGGTCTCGAATTGCAATGCGGCGCTGTAATGCGCCAAGGCATCCGCATTGGCCGCGCCTCGCGGGGTGAGGTGCAGATCGGACTTCGCGGACGGCAGCTTCCCGAGCGACATGTCCGCCTCGGGAGCAGCTTGTGTCGTCAGACAGGTCAACAACGTTAATCCGGTCAAACGACACAACCCCCGACCGTGCGACGCGAGTGCGTAGCAACATGCGGCGACTCGAATCTCTCGAATCACTCGTCGGGGGCTGATCATGCCGCGGAGGCTAGCTTTTACGACTTGTAGCGCAAACGCTTCTTGTGGCGGTTGGCGCGCATGCGCTTCTTCCGCTTGTGCTTGTTGATCTTCGTTTTTCTCCGCTTTTTGAGCGATCCCATGGTCGGTGTTCTCCTTGTGGTTTTGGCTTGGTCCCAGTGTTAGTGGACGATTTTGTTGAGCGGGTATTCAACGATACCCTCGGCACCCAGCGACTTCAGCCGCGGGATGATGAGGCGCACAGTCGCCTCAGAAATGACGGTTTCCACGGCCACCCAGTCGCACCCGGCGAGCTGGGAAACAGTGGGTGAGCGCTCGGAAGGCAGCGCGGCGACGACCTCAGCCACCTTCGCGGCGGGGACGTTCATCTTCAGGCCCACCTTGTCGCGGGCCTCGAGCGCTCCTTTGAGCAGCATGACGATGGTCTCCATCTTCTCACGCTTCCAGGCGTCCTTTGCGGCAGGCCTGCTGCTCACAAACTGCGGATAGCTCTCCATGAGCGTGTCCACGATGCGGAGCTTGTTCGCCCGCAGGGAGGAGCCGGTCTCCGTGATGTCCACGATGGCATCCACGAGCTCCGGCACCTTCACCTCGGTGGCACCCCAACTGAATTCGACCTCGGCCTTCACGCCGTGGCCTTCCAGGTAGCGCTGCGTGAGGCCCACGGCCTCCGTGGCGATGCGCTTGCCCTGCAAATCCTTCACGGTCTTGATCGGTGAGTCCTCCGGCACCACCAACACCCAGCGGGTGGGCTTCGAGGTGGCTTTCGAGTAACGCAAATCGGTGATCACCTCCACATCGGCACCGTTTTCGGCGATCCAGTCCTTCCCGGTGATGCCGCAGTCCAAATAACCATGGTCCACATAGCGGCCGATCTCCTGGGCACGCAGCAGGCGAAGCTCCAGCTCCTCGTCATCCACCGTGGGGCGGTAGGAGCGGCTGGACACGACGATGTTGAATCCCGCCCGCTTGAACAGCTCGAGCGTTGGCTCCTGCAGGCTGCCCTTGGGCAGGCCGAGACGGAGGGTGTTTTTGGATTCAGACATGGGGGTTCCGGGGAAAGGGGCGCGGAGATTAGCGGCTTTTCCCCGGCTGGCGAGGGTTTTTTCAGGTCGGCGGGCCTGCGGGGGCCTTCGGACGGCTTATACGACGGTGAACGTGCGGACCTGGATGCCGTTTTTGCCGCTCTTTTGGATGCTGCGGGGTTCGGGCTGGGCGAAGCCGTTCAGATCGACGGTGCGGGCGCGGACTTCGTATTTGCCGGGCTTCAGATCGCGCAACGCGGTGCTGAAGCCGACCATGCTGTAGCGCAGAGGCCAGGTGAGGGGCTTTCCGGTCTTTTTGTCGAAGCCGAGGATGTCCTGAGGGTTCACGCCGACGGGAAGCACGCTTTTCCAATCCGGCGGCGCATCGAGCTGTGCGGGCTTCCATTCGGCTTGTTGCCATTCGGGCGAGTTTTCGGCCAAAACGGCTCCCGCAGGGCGCAACCACGTCTCGACATGCGAGACGCCGGAGAGACCGCTGATGGCCCAACCGCCGACGTGGGCGGTTTTTCCGCTGACGACGACGTCATCGAGATACGCGGCAGTTTTGAGGTGCGACTCGGGATCGTTGTTTTGCTTCGCGTAGGTGTCGTTGATCTGAAAATCGTTCGTGAGGCGGATGTGCTGGAGCCATTTGATCGATTTGAAGCCGTGCGCCCATGGCACGACCATGCGCACGGGGCCGCCGCGTTCGAGAATGATGGGCTGGCCGTTGAGTTTATAGGCGATAAACACGGGCAGCTCGCCCGGCGGTGTCTCCATGACCTCGGTGTAGCTGAGCGAGGACTGGAAGCGCTGCTTGGGGTCGTCGTTGTGAAAGCCCCAGAAGTACACTCGGCGCACGTTTGACATCGCGCCGCAGAGTCGCAGCACATCACGCAGCGGCACGCCCTCCCACAGGCCCTGGCCGAGCGGCGTGGCGATGTTCAGGCACTGCATGGCCTTCAAAAACAGGACGCGATGCTTTTTGCCGAGTTCGAGGAGTTGCGCGTAGTCGAGTGTGACGGCGCGTTCGATCTGTGCCTTCTGCGTGACGACTTCGTTCGTGGTTTCATCCGCGCTGATTTCGAGCTTCCACGACTCCGGAGTGAGCTTGGCTTTGAGCAAGGCCTCGCCGGTGAGTGTGTGCGGCTTTGGCGTGCCGCGGGAGACATCTTCGAAATCATCGGCGGCGGTGAGAAACGGCCGCGGTTTGAGCTGCGCGGGTTCTTCCGCGTGGATGGAGGTCTGCATCGCGGCGAGCGATCCGATGCCGAGTTTCACGGCCTGCCTGCGGGAGATGGGGCTCATGGTGGTGGAGCCATCAACGTTCGGACTTCTTCTTTTTGCCCTTCTTCTTCGGTTTTTCGGGAGCTGGCGTTTCACCGGGCACGGGCATGTAGGCACCGGTTTCTTTGCGCCAGGCGGCGAGCTTGGCTTGCATGGCTTGGAGGCGTTGCGGTTCGGTTTTGGCGAGGTTGGTTTTCTCGGAGAGATCGGTCTTGAGGTTGAAAAGCTCGGCGCTGCCTTCGTCGAAGTGCTCGATGAGCTTCCAATCGCCCTCGCGCATCGCGCCGCCGGGTGCCCAGGTGGAGCCGTGGTAGTGCGGGTAATGCCAGTAGA
>JBKCXA010000491.1:0-3223 GCA_046316935.1 Prosthecobacter sp. | reverse complement strand
GGCACATGGCGATCACCGCGCACGCCGGTCTCGACATACTTTTGCGGCACCTCAAAGAAACCGAACACGTCCTCGGTGTAGGTCTCGCCCACTTTCGGCGGCTCGCTGGGCCACGCGTTGGCGTCCGGCATGCCTTCCTCGGCGAGCTGCACGAGCACGCGACCGGCGGGCACGTCTGTTTTCGCCACCGGCGGAGGCGGCGGGATGAATTGATACTTCGCCTTCAGCGCCTCGGTGTCGATGGGGCCGCGGTAGATGGCCACGTTGTCGAGCCAGCCTTCAAACGCGTGCGATGAAGCCATCGTGGAGCCATTTCCAATCACCACCGCATCACCATCCGTCACCGGCGCACGATCCGTCGCGCCGCCCATGTCCCAGGTGCCATCGGTCTCGCGACCGTCGATGAAGCCCTTGATGTTCTTTGGCTTTCCGTAGGTGTAAGTCACCGCCACATGATGCCAGCCCGCCGTGGGCACGGTGTCCTTCGACCACCAGCGATGCCACTCGCCCTTTTTCCCCGGCACATCGGCGCTGTGGAAGAGAACGCCGATCTGCGAGCCCGCTTTGCCATGCTGGAGGCGGAAGGCGTAGTTTTGATTGTTCGCGCCGAATTCCTTCGTGCCGAGTCGGCCCTTGCCAATGATGTAAGGCGTGCCCGAGGCATCCGCGACCTTCACCCAGGCCTCCAGCGTGATCGTTTCATTCAGGCCGAAGCGCAGTTCCGGGCTGTCAGCGACCTTGATGGGGGTTTTCACGTCAAAGAGGCGAGCCTTGTTCGTCTCCGAGAAGCCGGGGTAGGTCGGCGCACGCGGCCCTGCTTCCTTGCCCTCATCAAAACGCCACTGCATCACCGGCGCGGTGGATGGCTTGTCGGAGGCGTCATTTCCGCCCGCATCGTTTTGAGCGAGGGCGGAAGAGACGCAAAGGACTGAAAGGACGAAAGGGACTTTGAAGGAAGCCATGCGCTATGAACGCGATTTGAGGCGCTCTTTCAGCATTCCTGGCACCCCACTTTCGTGAGGGGCGAAGGGCAGGGGGCTCTTCAGACGCCCAAGCCCGCGTAGTAGCGTGAGATGCGCCGCGCATGTTCGTCGTAGGCGGCTTCGAAGAGTTCGGTGGCTTTCTCAGCTCCGACGACGGCCCCGGCGGTGAGAACCTTGGGCGGCTGGCCGGCTTGGGTGAGGCGTTCGGCGACCTCGGCTTTGATGGCGTTCACGAGGAGGCAGCCACCGACGGTGCTGCCGGGTGCCACGGGTGTTGCGAGGCCTTCAATCCTGACCATGGCATCGCCAACGGGGGCACCAGTATCGAGGACGATGTCGGAGAAGTCTTGGAGCTTCTTGCCATCGCGATGGCGGCTGGTGCTGGCCTCGCTGTGGGTGGTGCTGATGATGGCGGCGACCTTCACCCCGCGCTTTTGAAACTCCTCCGCCATCTCGACGGGGGCGACGTTGCAGCCGCCGCTGGAGATGACGAGGGCGCTGTCGCCGGGCATGAGATCGAAGTTGCGCAGGATGCGGTTGGCGAAGCCGCTGACGTTTTCGAGGAACATGGCCTGACGCTGGCCATTGGCTCCGACGACGAGGTTGTGGAAGGTCAGCGAGAGCTCGACGATGGGATTGAAGCCCGGGAAGGAGCCGTATCGCGGCCACATTTCCTCGACGAGGATACGACTATGGCCGGAGCCGAAGACGTGAACCATTTGTCCGGCGAGGATCGTCTTCGCGAACATGTCGGCGGTCTGTTGGATGAGCGGGAGCTGGTCGCGGACGCGGTTGAGGAGGCTTTGGCTGGCGTCGAGGTATTGGAGGGCGGGAGACATGAGAATGACGAAATCAGAATGAGGAATGACGAATGAAACAGGTCGAAATCAAACAGGCTGCATGAGATTGAAAACAGAACCGAGGCATCCGGCGCGATCGCCGAGCATCGCTGGAGCTAGGCGGGCTTGCTGGCCACCGGGACGCCATTCGAAGTCGTCGAGGGCTTGTTGGAGTGGCTTGAAGAGAAGGTCTTTGGCACCGGTGGCGATGCCGCCGCCGAGGATGATGAGCTCGGGATCGAGGACGTTGATCAAGGACGCAATGGCGGCGGCGAGATGACGCACGGAGGTGAGCCAGACGCGTTTCGCGTGCTCATCACCCGTGGCGTAGGCATCGAGCAGTACATGCGTGGTGGCGTAGCGACCTTCGCCACGAAGGCCGATGGTCTGGTTGCCGATGGCGTCTTCGAGGCTGCCGGGCGTGTTGAAATCATCACATGGGGCATTCGAATCAACGCTGAGATGCCCGAGATGGCCTGCGCGACCGATTTTGCCCTTCATCAGCCTGCCGCCACTCCAGATCGCTCCACCGACGCCGGTGCCCAGCGTGATCATGAAGGCGTCTTGCGTGTTTTTGGCCGCTCCGGCCCAGACTTCACCCAGCAGCGCTGCGTGCGCGTCATTTAGCACGCGGCAATCGCGTTCGAGAAAATCGGCCCACGCGATTTTTTCGAGGCCGTGCATGCGTCCGGGCATCCAGTCGATGCAACGACCGCTCGGATTGGCCAAACCGGGCGCAGAGAGACCCACGGTGAGCTTTTGACCTGCCTGCGCTTCGAATTCGTGGACGATCTCGCGCACCGTGATGGCGAAGCGTGGCGTGTCGCCTTCGAACTCGCCATCGCGCGTGGGTTTCGAGAGCGTGGCGAGGGTTTTCGCGGATGGCGTGTCCACGAGCGCGGCTTTGATGTTCGTGCCGCCGAGGTCGATGCCGACTGAGAGGTTCATGGTTCGCAGTTATCAGTTCTCAATTGATCTGCCCTTCGCTCACCGTCCAGCCGCCATCGACGGCGAGGACTTGGCCGGTGATGAATTTGGAATCAGGAGAGAGGAGCAGCAAGGCGGCGGCATCGCAGTCTTCGGGATGGCCGATGCGGCCGCCGTCGAGGGGTTGCTTGGTTTTGATGAAGGTCATGATGTCGTCATTCGTCGCGGCGCGTTTGGACATGGGCGTCTCGACGAGCGCCGGTGCGATGACGTTCACGCGGATGTTTTGCGGGGCGTAGTAGGCGGCGATGGATTTGCTGAAGCCGATGATGCCGGCCTTCGCGGCGGCGTAGGCGTGGGAGGCGAAAAACTTGGGCGAGGGCGAATAGCCCAGCACGCTGGCCATGTTGAGGATGACGCCGCCATTGCCTTGCTGGATGAATTTCCGAACGGCGGCGCGATTCGAGAGCACGA
>JBKCXA010000490.1:0-4999 GCA_046316935.1 Prosthecobacter sp. | reverse complement strand
ACCTGTTTACATCCTCGAAGCGCAGCGCACCGCCATCGGCCGTTTCGGCGGTGGCTTCAAAGACCTCGCTCCAGCCGAACTGGCGACCTTGCTCGGCAAAAGCATGAAGCTCGGCGAACGCATCGACCAGGTCATCCTCGGCCAGGTGCTGCAAGCGGGCAGCGGCATGAATGTGGCGCGGCAGGTGGGATTGAAGCTCGGACTGCCGCAGGAGGTGCCCGGCTACACCGTGAACATGGCTTGTGGCTCGTCGTTGAAGGCCGTCGCGCTCGGTGCGGATGCCATCGCGAGCGGCGAAAGCGACTTCGTGCTCGCCGGCGGCGTCGAGGTGATGAGCCGGGCACCGCATTACGCGATGGATCTGCGATGGGGAAAGAAGCTCGGTGATGCCTCGCTGAAGGATTCGATGTTCGTCGATGGCTTGAGCGATCCGCTGCTCGGCATCGGCATGGGCGAGACCGCGGAACGTATCGCCGACAAGCACGGCATCACGCGTGCGGAGCAGGATGCCTTCGCCGCGCTGAGTCAGAAGCGTGTCAGCGAGGCCGATTTCAGCCGCGAGATACTCACGGTGGCAGATGTGAGCCGTGACGAGCATCCGCGAGGCGACACGACGGTTGAATCGCTGGCGAAATTGAAGCCCGCCTTTCGCAAAGAAGGCACCGTGACCGCTGGCAATGCCTCCGGCATCAATGACGGCTCGGCCTTGGTATTGCTCGGTAATGAAACATCCGGCAAAACGCCTCGCGCACGCATCGTCGCTACCGCAGCGGTGGGCTGTGATCCGGCCTTGATGGGTTTGGGGCCAGTGGGGGCCATTCAGGCCGTTTTGACCAAAGCGGGCTGGAAGCTCGATGAGGTCGATGCCATCGAGATCAACGAGGCTTTTGCCGTGCAGACTCTCGGCTGCGTGAAGGAACTGGGCCTCGATGTGAATCTTTTGAATCAGCGCGGTGGCGCCATCGCGCTCGGTCATCCCATCGGAGCCAGCGGAGCACGTGTGCTTGTGACGCTGCTGCATCTCATGGAAGACAAAAACCACCGTCGCGGCATCGCCAGCCTCTGCATCGGCGGCGGCATGGGCATCGCGATGGCGATTGAGCGGAGCTAGGACTGCTCGAGCGTCTTCCGGTTCGTCTCCTCCGCCAGCCAGACGGAGAGGATCGTGATCGCGGCCATGCTGATAAGATAAAGCGCTACCGGCCACGGTTTGCCGTCTGTTTGAGCCAGCAAGGCGGTGGCGATGAGTGGGGCGAGCCCGCCCGCGAGTGGCGAGGCGAGTTGATAGCCGAGGGAGGCTCCGCTGTAGCGCACGCGGGTTCCGAATAGCTCGGAGAAGAACGCCGCCTGAGGTCCATACATCGCGGAGTGGCCGATGAGGCCGATGGTGACGGCTAAAACGAGGGCGAGGCTGTTTTTCAGGTCGATGAGCCAGAAGAACGGAAAGGCGAAAAGCACGACAAAAACCGCTCCGGCGAGGTACACCGGCCTGCGCCCGATTTTGTCCGAGAGCAGGCCAAACAGCGGCACGACCACAAATTGCACCGCCGAGCCGATGAGCACAGCGCGGAGCACTTCCTCCTGCGCGAAGCCCGCCTGCTTCGTCGCGTAGGTGAGCACGAAGATGGTGACGACATAGAAGAAGGCATTCTCCGCAAAGCGTGCCCCCATCGCGAGCAGCACGTTTCGCGGGTAGCGGCGCAAAACCTCCAAAATGGGCATCTCGTTTTTCTTCGGCGCTTCTTTTTGAGCCTCCGCAAAGACCGGACTCTCCATCACATGGAGTCGGATGAAGAGCCCCACGCCCAGCAGCAAGATCCCGATCAGAAACGGCACGCGCCAGCCCCAGCTCAGAAAACTCTCCGGCGACATCGACGAAGACAGCAGGCGAAACACACCCGTCGCGAGTAGCAGTCCCACCGGCACACCGGCCTGCACCCAGCTCGCGAGAAAGCCACGCTGCCCCGCCTTGCCATGCTCCACCGCCATCAGCACCGCGCCTCCCCATTCACCGCCTACGCCGAGACCTTGGATGAAGCGCAGCGTCACGAGCAGGATCGGCGCGAGGATGCCCGCCTGCTCGTAAGTGGGCAGCAGCCCGATGGCAAAGGTGGCGAGGCCCATCATCATGAGCGTCGTGACGAGCATCGACTTTCGCCCGATCTTGTCGCCATAGTGGCCGAAGATCACGCCACCGAGCGGCCGGGCGAAAAAGCCCACCGCATAGGTGCCAAACGAAGCCATCGTGGCCGCGAAAGGATCCAGCGAGGTAAAGAACAGCTTTCCAAACACCAGCGCCGAGGCGGTGCCGTAGAGGAAGAAGTCATACCATTCGATCGTCGTGCCGATGAAGCTCGCCAGCACGACCCGGGCCGTGCTGTTTTTAGGCCCGGGTGATGTGTTGGACATGACGGAGAGGTTGGAGAAGACGCCGCCTTACTTTTTCTTCTTCGGCTTCTCAGGCAGGCCCTGGCCGGGCTTGAGGTCGAGATTGGCCTTCATGTCTTCTTCGGTGACATTTGATGCGACGCCATCAGCCGGAATCTTGGCCTTCGCGGTCCAAAGGATCGCATTCAGCACCAGTTTGCGCTGGTCGTTGTTCGCCCAGCCTTGATGGAAGTGGCCGCCGGTGAAGCCGAAGCCGCGTCCGCCGTCCGCACGTTCGCAGGCCCAGGCGACGTGCTGCTTCTCCTTGTTCTTCACGGACTCACGCACAGCAGGATTGCCGCTGTGATGACCATCGGGGCGGCTCATCGTCGAATCCGGGGCCACATCGCTGAGGATCGGCGTCACGCCTTCCATACCCTTGCGGAAGCGCATGTAGAAGTACCATTCGTCATTCGTGCCAAAGGGCTTCACGCCTTCGCTGATCGGATGCGCGGGCAGTTCTTTGAAGTTGGCATCCCAATGCGGGTTCACGCTCCAGTTGATCTCGAAGCAGCCGCCCATCCAGTCGATGAACTCCTTGTTGCCCTTCTCGATCGTCGGCTCGACCGCGTAATGCAGCGTGAGGAAGCCACAGCCGCGTTTCATCTCCTTGTCGAGCTGGGCCAGACGACCTTCCTGCAAGGCGGGATGTCCGCCGCCACCATCAGAATAGATCACCACCGTGTCGGCTTTGGAGAGCTCGTCCTGCGAAGGCCATTCGCCGTTGAGGTGATACTTGATGTCCACCTGATCGGCCGCGCCTTGTTCGAGGCACTTTTTGAGAAGCTGGATGCCCGCGTTGTGCTCATGCTGGCCGGGGCCGTGCGAGGGCTTGCCCGCGATCATGACGATGGATTTCTTGTCCGCGGAAAAGGCGGAACCGGCGAGGGAAACGAGGACGAGGAGGGAAAGCAGGCGCTTCATGGTGGAGGTGAGGGTGACTCAAACGCCGGGCCGCATCCAGCCATTTCATCAAGCTGGGCCGCAAGTAACGCGTCAGCAAAGTGGCCATCTCGCTCCGTCGAGATGCGCTGGGGGCTTTCGCGGCGTCTCACATCGTTCGAAAGGCGACAACGTGGTGGCGATTCAATAGCGCTGAGTTCCTCTCGCGGAGCGAGAGGACTACTTTGCTTCGCCGCATCGTTCACGCTGGGGCTTCTGGCACGCCTTTCGCTCATGCAGAGGCTCCGCCCAGCCTGAATGCCCATCGCCCGCAGCCGACCTCAGACGAATCTTTACTACGCCATGCTCTTCGTGGGCGTGGTGCTCGTCGTGTTCACGGTGGGTTACCGGCTGGCGGGCTGGTCGTGGAGCGATGCGCTCTACATGGTGGTCATCACGGCCTTCAGCGTCGGTTTTGGCGAGGTGGTGCCCATCACGGACCCGTGGCTGCGGGCGTGGACCATCGCGCTGATCCTGTTTGGCTGCACCAGCATCATTTTTGTCACCGGCACGCTCGTGCAGTGGCTGACGGAAGCCCAAATACAACGCGCCCTCGGAGGCAAACGCATGGAAAACGAAATCGAGAAACTCACCCAGCATGCCATCATCTGCGGTTTTGGCCGCATCGGCAGAATGATCGCCGCGCAGCTCCAGGCGGGCGGCATTCCCTTTGTCATCGTCGATCAGGCGGCGGACCGCGTGGCGGAGGTGCGGGACGCGGGCTACCTCACGCTGCAAGGCGAGGCCACCGATGAGGCCGTGCTCAAGGCCGCTGGCATCGCCCGCGCCCGCGTGCTGGCCACCGTTTTGCCAAATGATGCCGCGAATGTCTTCATCACGCTCAGCGCCCGAAACATGAACCCGCGCATCCAGATCATCGCCCGTGGCGAGGTGCCCTCCACCGAGCGGAAGCTGCTGCAAGCCGGTGCGAACCGCGTGGTGTTGCCTGCTCACATCGGCGCGGACCGCATCGCTCATCTCATCCTGCATCCGAATGCCCGCGAGCTGCTCGGCCAGCAAACCAAGTCGCGCGTCGAATTCGAGCATCACCTCACCGAGCTGGGCCTCGACATGGAGGAGATCGAAATCGCCGCCGATTCGCCGTTGGCGCACAAACGCATCGCCGAGGTCGAATCCGAAGCCGCCGGCCGCCTCCTTGCCGTCGCCATCATGCGCAAGGAGGGCGGCACGGATTTGAATCCCACACCCACCTCGATGCTGATGCCGGGGGATGCGCTGGTGGTGATGAAACGAGCGGCCAGAAAATGACGAAACCAGAATGAGGAAGGACGAATGAGGCGGCCACTCGATGCTTCATTCCTCATTCGCCATTCTGGTTTCGTCATTTTCCCGACCGAATGGCTCGCCTTCTGCACGCATGAGGGCCGCATGACCAAACCTCCAGACCGACAGTTCGACGTAGCCATCATCGGCGGAGGGTTTGCGGGCGTGTATTGTGCCCGCGAGCTGCTCGCCCGCACGGAGGGCACGGGGTTGCGCGTTGTCGTCATCGCGAATGAGAACCACATGGTCTTTCAGCCCATGCTGCCGGAGGTCGTCGGTGGATCGCTCTCGGCGCAGCATGTGGTGAATCCCATCCGCATGATCTGCCGTGGTGCGGAGGTGCTGA
>JBKCXA010000489.1:0-3625 GCA_046316935.1 Prosthecobacter sp. | reverse complement strand
CACCTCCGCTACTTCCGCGCCATCGCCACCGAGGGCAGCCTCACGAAGGCCGCGCGGCACCTGAAGCTCTCGCAATCCGCGCTCAGCGTGCAACTTCGCAGCCTGGAGGAAAATCTCGGCCAGCCCTTGTTTGAGCGGAAGCACAAGGCTCTCGTGCTCACCGAGGCCGGTCAGATCGCTCTTGAGTATGCAGACTCCATCTTTCGCAGCGGCGAGGAACTCACCGATCTCCTCCAAAACCGCGCCAAACGCAGCCGCGGCTTCCTTCGCGTCGGCGCAGCATCCAATTTGTCGCGAAACTTCCAGCTCAGCTTCCTGCGACCGCTCATCACACGTGATGACGTCGAGCTCATCATCCACTCCGGCACACTGCGTGAGCTTTTGGCGCAACTCCAAACCCACACACTCGATGTCGTGCTCTCGAATACACCCGTGCGTCGCGATGCCGAGACCGGCTGGCACAGTCATTTGCTCGACGAGCAACCCGTGAGCCTCGTCGGCCACAAAACACGCGGCATGAAGCCCTTTCGCTTCCCCGAGGATCTGCGCAAAACACCCATCGTGCTGCCCAGCCTCGAAGGCAGCCTCCGTGCGGCCTTTGACGTGCTGATGGATCAAACTGGCATCCGTCCCATCATCGCCGCCGAGGTCGATGACATGGCCATGCTCCGTCTCATGGCCCGCGAAACCACCGGCGTCACTCTCGTCCCACCCGTCGTCGTCAAAGACGAACTCGCCAGCGGCACCCTCGTCGAGCGCTACAAATTCCCGCAGATCAAAGAAACCTTCTACGCCATCACTCCCAGCCGCAGGTTTCCCAATCCGATCCTTCGCGAGCTGATGACGAAGAAGCGCTCATAATGTCTCTACATGGCTAAAAATGAGCGGCTAAAAATTAAAACTTCTGGATCCATTTTTAGCCGCCAATTTTCAGCCTTAAAAATCAAAGACCTCATGCCCATCTATCAACCGATTCCCACCACACGGCCCACTCAGACCGAGTTTGGTGAAATCGCTTATGAAGTGATGCAGCAGGTGTATGCCATCCACAACGAGTTCGGCCGCTTCTTCGACGAGGCAGTTTACAAAAAGGAACTCGCCGACCGCCTGCCGGGCATGGAGCTCGAACTACCCGTCACCATTTCCCACCAAACCTTCTCCAAACTCTACAAACTCGACGTTCTGGCCCATCGCCGCGGCATCTTTGAATTCAAAGCCGCCGAAAGCATCGTCTCGCGCCATCGCAGCCAGACCTTCAATTACCTGCTGCTCTTTGATCTGCCTCATGGGAAGATCATCAACATGCGCCCGGAAAGCGTGGGTGATGAGTTTGTGAACTGCCATGCACGGCTCGCCGATCTTCGTGATCCGCGTGTGATCGCTTCAAACTACGATTTCAGCATCACCGGTGCCGATTTACTTCACGACACCCTGATCGACCTGGTCCGAGACTGGGGCGCAGGCCTGGAACTGGCGCTTTACGAAGAGGCGTTGACTCACTTTCTCGGTGGTGAGGACAGCGTGCTCTCGCCAGTGCCCGTCATCGGCAGCCGGGGGCATCTACACGATCAGAAAATGAGACTGCTGGCCCCGGAAGTGGCCTTCAAGCTAACCGCGTTCCATGAACGACCAGAGACGTTCGAAACCCACGCAAAGCGACTTTTGCAGCACACCAACCTGAAGGCCATTCATTGGGCGAATCTCACGCATCACGAGGTCACTTTCACCACCATCCGGTGAAGAACCCCGCTCAAAACTTCTCCGGCCTCATCACGCGCACGTCGCTCTCGTAGGCCACCATGGCGTAATCTTGGAAAAACTCGGCGTGGAGACGGGCCAGCATCGTCTCGGCCACGGAGGGCTTCGCGATGACCTCGATCTGCACATTGCCGCTCTCGACGAGATCCGCGCTGCGCTGCCCCTGGCGGCCGCTGCCGCGCACATCGAAGGCGGTATGACCGTGCGCGCCGCATTCGTGCAGCACCTCGACGATGCGCTCCTCCAGCACGGCTTCGCAGACGATGGTTACAAGTTTCATGGGATGCAGGTTCATGGCGGATCAGGCGTGGAAGAGTTTCGCGGCCTCGAAGAATAACGGAATGCCAAGGCTGATGTTAAACGGAAACGTGATGGCCAGCGCGGCGGTCAGCGAGAAGGTCGGATTCGCCTCCGGCACGGACAAACGCACTGCCGCCGGTGCCGCGATGTAGCTGGCGCTCGCGGCGAGCACGCCGAGCAACGTGGCACCGCCCACACTCAACCCCACCCAACCACCGAGCAACACACCCGCCAAACCATGCACCAGCGGCGCGGTGACACCGAAGAGCAGCAAAAACACGCCGACCTTCTTCAAATCACCGAGCCTGCGACCCGCCACCATGCCCATTTCGAGAAGGAACAGCGCCAGCACACCTTGAAACGGTGTCACAAAGAAGCCCTCGACGGATTCCATGCCGCGCTTGCCGCAGAGCGAGCCGATCACCATCGCCCCGATCAGCAGAAGCACGCCTTTACCGAGCACCGCATCCCGCAGCGCATGCCGCACGCCCGGATCACTCAGCGAAAACTTGCCGCCGCCGAGCACGCCCTTGCCCAGCATGACGCCGACGATGATCGCGGGCGATTCCATCACCGCGAGGAAGGCTGACGCATAGTTCTCGAAGGGCTCATGGATGCTTTTGAGGAAATTCGTGGCCGCGATGAAGGTCACCGCGCTCACACTGCCGTAGTGCGCCGCGATGGCCCCGGCATCTGCCACGCTGAACTTGCCGAGCTTCCGCAGCACCGGGTAGGTCCACAGCGGAATCAGCCCGCCCAGCCCCATCGCCGCCAGCGCCGGCAACCACACCGCGCCGAGGCCTGCCTCATGGATCGCCACGCCGCCTTTGAAGCCGATGGCGGTGAGCAAATAGATCGTCAGCGTGGTGTAGAGCGACTCGGGGAACTTCAAGTCGCTCTTCGACACCGCCGCGAAGACTCCGAGCACAAAAAACAAGACGGCAGGGCTGAGCAAGTTCGATTGAATCGCAGTGAGAAGGTCCATGAATGCGTTTTCATGCCCGCACAGCAGGATTCTTTCCAATTCATGTTTTGGCTCCCATCGTTCGCTCTGATGAAAGCATCTGAATGGCTAAAGATGGGCGGCTAACAATTCAAACCGTCGATTTCAATCTTTAGCCGTCCATTTTGGAAAGTGCAGATTCCCATGACACACTTCGCTGGCATCACGATGGCCACCATGAACCCCACCCATCTCAGTTACCACCATCTGCTCCTGTTTTGGGAAGTGTCACGCGCGGGCAGCCTCCGCGCCGCCTCGGTGAGGCTGCATCTTTCGCAGCCGACGATCAAGGCGCTGGAAAAGAGCCTCGAAGAGCAGCTTTTCGACCGCACGGGCCGCGGACTAAAGCTCACGCCCGGCGGGCGATTGGTGATGGAGTGCGCGGCGGAGTTTTTTCGCTCGGCACGGAGATGGTGCGCTCGCTGCCTAAACTGGTCGCTTGGCGGCTCATCCAGCCTGCGGTGCGTGCTTTTCCGAATCTGCAGCTCTCCTGCGTGAAAGGTCATGCGCAGGAACTGCTCGGCTCGCTGGCCGGTGGACGTCTCGATGTGGTGCTGTCGGATG
>JBKCXA010000488.1:0-13853 GCA_046316935.1 Prosthecobacter sp. | reverse complement strand
GCGCTGGTCAATCTGCTGCACCGCTAGGACTGGCAGCGGACCGATGAGGTGAATGAAAAGACCGGTCGCGGCCGCCCCACCACCACCGCTCGCGAAGTGATCGTGCTCGATGGCGGCGGCATCCTCATCGACAACCCCGGCATCAAAGAGGTGCAGATGTGGACGGATGAAACGACGCTGCGGGAGCGCTTTGCGGATATCGACCAACTCGCGCGGGGCTGCCGCTTTGGCGATGGCAAGCACGGCAAGGACGCTGGCTGCGCCATCCGCGCCGCCGTGGAGGCCGGAACGCTCGATCCGGCCCGTTACGAAGGCTACTTGAAGCTCGAAGAAGAGATCGCCGACCTGCGTAAAAAGCGCAAAAAGCGCCAGATGACCGTCGAACGCGTCTTCAAACGCGATCACAAGATCAAGGCCCGCAACCGCGAGGACCGTCGCGACATCGAGCGGAACCTGCGACCCTCTCGCCACGACTTCCGGGATGCCTGAGCTCACTCATCTCCCGCGCAGCAAGAGCCGCTCGCGATGTAGCAGTCATCACAGATCATCTCATCGCACACTTTGACCGCGCCAAGGCGTCCGCAGCGGTCGCAGGCAGCTTCGGGTTGCTCCAGGGCAGGGGAGGCGGCATAGGCGGGCGGTTCGTCCATGCGTTATTTATTCCTCGCCCTCCTCGTCGCGCAATCGCTCCTCGCGCAAAACACCGATCCCTTTCCCACGCCGCCGAATGTAAAAGGCCTGCAGGTGCAGATGGTCGATGATGCCTTGAAGCTCGGCATCCATCACGCGGGCATCAACATCAACCTCACCGCGCTCTACACCGCGCAATCGAAGCCGGAGAAGGGCGACTTTGTCTGGAATGATGCCTACCTTGCTTCCCTCGATCGCCAGATCAAACCGCTCTCCGACAAGGGCATCCTCGTCTATCTCATCGTCATCGCCTACCCGTCGAAAAATCCCGCCATCGACGCGGTGACGCTGCATCCCGGCCATCGCAAAGACTACAAATTCACCGTCGCCGCGCCAAACACCACGAACGCCTTTTTCCCCGCAGCGATGAACCTCCTCGCCGAGCGATGGAGTGGAGCGCACCCGGCGCATGGCCGCGTGTGGGGCTGGATCATTGGCAACGAGGTGAACTCCCACTGGCTGTGGAACAACATGGGCCTCGTGCCGCTCGAAACCGCCGCCTCGGAGTATGAAAAAGCCGTGCGCCTCGCCCACGCCGCCATCCGCCGGCATTCGCAAAACGCCCGCGTCTATCTCTCCTTTGACCATCATTGGGCCATCGGCATGCACGGCATCAGCCCGCAGGAGGCGGTGCCGGGCCGTGACTTCATCGACACCTTCGCGAGACTCGTTCGTGAACGCGGCGATTTCGATTGGAACATCGCCTGGCATCCCTATCCCGAGGACCTCGGCAATCCGCGGGCCTGGGCGGACAAAAACGTCACCCACGCCGATGACACCATCAAAGTGACCTTCAAGAACCTCGACGTGCTCCCGAAGCATCTCGAACGCCCCGAGTTGCTTTTCGGAGACAAACCACGCCGCATCATTTTGAGCGAGCAGGGCTTTCAAACCCTCCTCACCCCCGATGGCGAGCAGCTCCAGGCCGCCGCGTATGCCTACGCTTGGGAAAAAATCGCCAAGTTGCCCACCGTCGATGCCTTCATCTACCATCGCCATGTCGATCATGCCCACGAAGGCGGTGTCCGCTTCGGCCTCTGGCGAAACGCTCCGCACTCCGTGGCCGATCCGCACTCGAAGAAGCTGCTTTATGAGCTCTTCCAAAAAGCCGGCACTCCAGCCTGGCGAGAAGCTGCTGACAAGCTGCTGCCCGTGACGGGCTTGAAGGCTTGGACAGAGGAGTGAACGGCTAGATCTCAGCAGCCAGCTTTTGTCTCCGTCGACGATCAACCCAGGACAAGACCACGCTCATCAATAATCCGGACCAGAGGACTGCTGTGTGGAAAAAGGCGACTTGAGGATCCTCAAGATAGCTGTCAAAGGTCTGCCACGAGGTCGTGGCGGACCCTCCAGCGAGCAGCCCCGGACATTCAAGATAAATGATGACCGCTTTGGCGACCTTGCCGCCTAGCCACATCCAGGGCATCCAAATGCATATAGGCGTGTAAGTTTGGAAACGTCTCCAATAAATCATAGCCAGCGTCCAAGCGATAAACAGAGCGATGGCGGAGGAAAACCCTTCGGCGAAGTCCCGGTGGATGAAATACCAAGGGGGATCCTTTCCAATTTGTGCCCCTAGCAGGCCGAGTTTCGCTTGGATAGGGCCAGTCAGGCTGTGAGCCAGCATTTGGCTTCCGAGTGTGACCGCAAACAGGAAAACCATGCCAGGAAGATGGCTCCGAAAGGAAGAGTCTGTGGGCTGGCGGTAAACGAATGGCATCCGGGCTGGGTTTGTGGTGCGGAGGATGAATCGAAGCATCTCTCCGGAAAGCAAGCTGGTCGTTCGTTTCGCTCCCGGCGATGGCGGCTCAGGCTCCCAGCACGCGTTCCACCGTGCGTCGTGTGGCTCCCGCGTGTGCCTGAAGCGCCTGATGGCCGTTGCGGGCTAGATCACCGGGAGACTTCAGCAGGGCATCGAGTTGCGTTTCGAGGTCGTCGAAGTCGCGCACCTGCATGGCACCGCGATGGCGCAGCAGCAGATCGACGAGTGGCGTGAAGTTTTCCATGTGCGGCCCGAAGAGCACCGGTTTGCCGGCAAAGACGGCCTCGGCGGGATTTTGACCGCCTTCGGCCAGAAAGCTTTTTCCAATCACCACCAGCGTGGCGAGGTGTTGCCAGGCGGCGAGCTCGCCGGTGGAGTCGATCAGCAGGCAGGCTCCCTCATCCACGCGTGCGCCTTCCTGCGAGCGACGGGCCGCGTGAAGGCCGATGGATTCCAGCGAGGCTACGATCTCCGCCGCCCGCTCGACATGGCGCGGCACGATGAGCAAGGCGAGCCGTGGGTGACGGGTTTGGAGCTTTTGGAAGACCTTCGCCAACTGAACTTCCTCCCCGTCGTGAGTGCTTGCAGCGAGCAACACCGGCCTTCCGGGCTCAATGCCGCGCTCGTGAAGGAGTTGGCGCAGGGCATCGATTTTCACCGAAGGCACCTCGGAGCCTTCGGGATCGTATTTCACGCTGCCGGTCAGGTGGATAAGCGAGGCATCGAGGCCAAAGGATTGCCAGCGAGCCACGTCATCGGTCTCCTGGACGAGGATCTGTCGTAGCAGACCATAAACTGGACGCACAAGAAACCGCAGTGCCTTCAGCCGCCGGGCACTGCGGGGAGAGAGACGGGCATTCACCAGCGAGACCGGAATGCCTTCCTGTGAGCAGGCACGAACGAGGTTCGGCCACACTTCGGCCTCGACGAGCACGAGCTGGGTGGGCCGGATGAGATCGAGCATGCGCTGGGGCACGCCGGGAAGGTCGAGGGGGCTGTACAGGGCCACGACGCGGCCCGCGTGCTGTTTCTCGCATTCCTGTGCCAGGGCGTGTCCAGTCGGCGTGGTGCTGGTGAGCACGATGCTGGTATCGGGCGACGCGAGCAGCAGGCTTCTAATGAGCTTCCGCGCCACATTCACCTCACCCACGCTCACGGCGTGCATCCACAGGCGGCCTTTGTCTCGCGGCAGGGCCTCGATCACAGCCTGGGTCTCGCCAGAGAGCAAACCGATCCGCTGCGCCAAATCCTGCCAGCGACCTCCGCGGCGGCGCATCTTCACCAATGCTCCAGGGAGCATGCACAGAAGCCCGAACGGCAGCAGCAGGTTGTAAAACGCGAAGGGTAGCAAGGCGGGATGAAAAGTGATTGTTCAGAACACCTTCACCTCGGCGGCATCACGCCGCGACGAGGTCGTAGCCGCGCCAGTCCTTGATCTTCACCTCGGCGAAGGCGCCGACAGGCAGCTTCTTGTTCACGAAGACGGTGGTGTCGATGTCGGGCGCATCGATCTCGCTGCGGGCCACGCCGGGTTCCTCGACGAGGACGCGGAGTGTTTTACCCACCTGGGAACGGTTGTATTTCTCCACGCCGCGCTGGATCGCACGCATGGCCTCGCTCCAGCGGGCTTTGCGGGTCATGTGATGGATTTGGTCCTCCATGCTGGCGGCGCGGGTGCCTTCCTCACGACTGTAATTGAACACGCCGGCGCGTTCGAAGCCCGCGTCTTCGATGAACTGGATCAACTCATTGAAATCCGCTTCGGTCTCGCCGGGGAAGCCAACGATGAAGGTGGTGCGAATGGCGATGCCGGGGATGCCGGCACGGATGCGCTTCACCAGATCGCGGATGTAAGCGCCATTGGTCTCGCGCTTCATGAGGTCGAGCATATGATCGCTGATGTGCTGCAGCGGCATGTCGATGTAGCGAGCCACTTTGGGGCTTTCGGCGATGGCCTGGATCAAATCATCGCTCCAATGCGCGGGGTGCGTGTAGAGCAGTCGAATCCAGAAATCGCCCTCGATCTTGTTCAGCTCACGGATCAGCGTGGAAAGGGATTCGCCTTTGCTCGAATCGACGCCGCTGCGGGGCTTCGGGCGTTCTTCGGTCCATTTGTCCATGCCGAAGTAGGTGGTGTCCTGCGAGATGAGGTTGATCTCCTTCACGCCGCTTTTCACGAGTTGGCGGGCCTCCTGCACGATGCTCTCCTGGGTGCGGCTGCGGTGGCGGCCGCGGATGCGCGGGATGATGCAGAATGAGCAGGGGTGATTGCAGCCTTCGGCGATCTTGATGTAGGCCATGTGCTGCGGCGTGAGGCGGAAACGCGGCGTGTCGTAGTCCGGGATGTACTTCGGCTGCTTGGTGACGAGGTTTTCCTGCTCGTGGTCCTTCACGCCGACGAGGTTCTGAATGATCGGTGCCACCTGCGTGATCTGGTCGAGCCCGATGAAGGCATCCACATCTGGCATGAGTGTGGGGAGTTCCTGCGAAAAGCGCTGCGAGAGGCAGCCGGCGACGATGATCTTCTGCTTCGCCCGCTTTTTCGACGTGGCGCGGCCGTCCACGGCATCATGCACGGCACCGATGGACTCTTTCTTGGCCATGTCGATGAAGGAGCACGTATTGACGATGAGCACATCCGCGAGGTCCGGCTCGGGTGTCATGACCATGCCCGCCTGCTGGAGGTGGCCGATCATGATTTCCGAGTCGATAAGGTTCTTCGCGCAACCGAGGGAAACGAGGCCGACTTTGATCATGGGGGGCGGAGGGTAGCGGCTTTGGAGTTTCAGGAAAGGGGAAACTGCTGAAAGCTGGCCTTCTCTGGGTCGTTATCGCCGCTCCATGAAACGGATCGCCCTCTTTCTCCTCACTCTTTGCCCTTCGCTCCTCGCTGACGAAGCCTCGGACATCCTCGCTCAATCCGGCGTGAAAGGCGGCATCGTCGTCCATGTGGGCTGCGGCGACGGTTCGGTGACGCAAAAGCTCCGGGCGAATGATTCCTACCAAGTTCAGGGCCTCACGAAGGAGGCGGACAAGGTTCCAGCCATCCGCGATGCCATCTACAAGGCCGGCGTCAGCGGCGTGGTGGCCGTTTCCGAGTGGGATGGGAAGCATCTGCCTTATATCGAAAACTACGTGAACCTGCTCGTCGTCGAGGAAGCGGCCTCGGTTTCCAAAGAAGAGATCGACCGCGTGCTCACGCCGCTGGGCGTGGCGATGGTGAAAAAGGCTGCCGGTGGTTGGGACAAGATCGTGAAGCCCTGGCCGAAGGATATGGATGACTGGACGCACTACGCTTACGATTCGAAGGGCAATCCGACCTCGAAAGACATGCTCGTGGGCCCGCCAACGCGCATGCAGTGGGTGGGCAATCCACGCTGGAGTCGCCACCATGACCGCATGAGCTCGGTCAGCGCCAAGGTGAGCTCGCAGGGCCGCATCTTTTACATCATCGACGAGGGCAGCCGCATCTCCATCCTCATGCCGGCGAAGTTCTCCATCATCTGCCGCGATGCCTTCAATGGCACCGTGCTGTGGAAAAAGCCGATCCCGCAGTGGAGCACGCACCTGTGGCCGCTGAAGTCCGGCCCCACGCAGCTCACGCGTCGTCTCGTGGCGATGGGCGACAAGGTGTATGTCACGATGGGCATCAGCGAACCAATCTCCTGCCTCGACGGTGCCACGGGCAATGTCGTGCGTGTTTATGAGCAAACAAAAGGCGCAGAGGAGTTGCTGATGCGCAACGGCACCATCTATGCGCTAGTGAACAAGGAGCCATGGCGCTTGAACGAGGAGTTCGCGGTGAAGCAGCAGAGCGATCAGAAGCGTGTCGAGACCGAGTTCAATTGGGATGGCAAGGAGCGCGACCTCATCGCCCTCGACGCGGAGAGCGGCAAGACGCTGTGGAAGGAGACCGACCGCATCGCGCCGATCACGCTGGCCATCGACGACAAGCGTGTCGTTTACTACAACGGCGACGGCCTCGCCGCCCGCGATGCCAAGAGCGGCGCGGTGAAGTTCAGCACCGATCCGACCAAGCGCCGCCAGTTGTATGAGTTTAACTTCGCGCCTCGCGTCATCCTCAATGGCGATGTGATCCTTTACGCGGGCGGCGATGGCGTGATGAAGGGCATCAACGCTGACACGGGTAAGGACATGTGGACCGCGCCGCATGAGAAGAGCGGCTACCGCAGCCTGGAGGACGTGATCGTTTCGCAGGGCCTCGTGTGGAATGCGGGAACGACCAGCGGCAATCAAACCGGCGAGTATCGCGGCTTTGATCCGATCACCGGCGAGCTGAAGAAGAGCTTCTTCCCCGATGTGCCGGAGGGCACCTACTGGTTCCATCATCGCTGCTACATGGCGAAGGCCACGGAGAAGTATCTCATGCCCAGCCGCACCGGTTTGGAGTTCGTGGACATGGAGAAGAAGCACTGGGACCTCAATCACTGGGTGCGCGGTGCCTGCCTCTATGGCGTCATGCCCGCCAACGGTCTCACCTATGCCGGCCCGCACAACTGCGCCTGCTATCCCGAGGCCAAGCTCGACGGCATGGCCGTGCTGGCCAGCGAGCCGCGTTACCCGATGCCTGCCGACACGCCGGATGCCGAGCGCCTCACGAAAGGCCCCGCTTACGACGCGATCAGCGACGAAACGGAGGCCGATGCCGCCGACTGGCCTACCTACCGCAGTGACAACGCCCGCAGCGGTGCGGCGAAGAGCGATTTGAAGAAGGATCTTGCCATGGCCTGGGAGGTCAAACTGACGCCTCCGCTCTCGACGACGACCACCGCGGCCGGTTTGACCTTCGTGAGCGAGGTCGATAAACACACGCTGCATGCCTTTGATGCCGCGACGGGCAAGGAAGCCTGGCATTTCATCGCCGGTGGCCGCATCGACTCGCCGCCCACGTATTGGAAGGGCCGCGTGTTCTTCGGTGGCAAAGATGGTTTCGTTTATTGCCTGCGTGCCAAGGATGGCGCTCTCGCGTGGAAGTATCAGGCTGCGCCGAAGAATCTGCATCACGGCCGATGGGAGATGATGGAAAGCGTGTGGCCGGTGCACGGCAGCGTGCTCGTCGAAAACGGCCTGGTGAGCTGCGTGGCCGGTTTCAGCTGCTTCCTCGATGGCGGGCTCTTCTTCCATCGTCTCGATGCGAAAACGGGCGAGCTGAAGCATCGCGAAAACTACAACGACCGCGACCCCGAGACCGGTGGTGATCTCAATGACCGTCACAAGAGCCTGCAGATGCCTGTGGCACTCAATGACATCCTCAGCAGCGACGGCAAGTGGACCTACCTCCGCACGCAAAAGATCGGCGACAATGGCAAACGCGTCGAAATCGGGCCTGTGAGCGGTGATTTCGCCAAACAAGGCGGCGCACATAAAGGCGAAGGCGCGCATCTTTTCGCGCCGATGGGCTTCCTCGACGACTCGAACTTCCACCGCAGCTACTGGGTCTATGGCAAAAGCTTCGCCGGAGGTCACGGCGGCTATTATCAGGCCGGCAAGTATGCACCTGCGGGTCGCATCTTGGTTCACGACGACAAGAACGTCTATTCCTACGGTCGCGAAGCCCAATACTACAAGTGGACCACCACGATGGAGTACACGCTTTTCTCCACGCCAAAGGCTCCACCAGAAGAAGCCTACGAGACCACCGAAGCCACCACACCGCGCACCGGCAACAGCCTCGTGCTCGGTCCCGACGGCCAGCCTTTGGCCAATCAGAATCCGGTGAACGAAAACAAGGCCGCCAAGAATGCAGCGAAGGCTGACGGCAAAGGAAAAGGCAAGGGCAAGGGTGAAGCCAAAGGCAAAGGCGGCAAAAACGCCGTCGCCGCCAATGCACCACTGCCTGGCAGCGTGCTCTTCCCGATGAATGACGCGCTCGATCCCAGCAAGGCCGCGCTCAGCGTGGAGGCCTGGGTGCTGCCAGACAAGCCCAACGGCACCATTTTGCACCACGGCGGCCCGCTCCGCGGTTACGCGCTCGACATTCGCGATAACAAGCCGCAGTGGCACATCCGCAGCGATTCCAAGCTCAGCACCATCATCAGCAGCGAGGCCCTCAGCGACGGCTGGCACCACATCGCCGCCACCTTGACCGCCGAAGGCAAAATGGCCCTCTACATTGACGCCAAACTCGTCGCTGAAGGCACCAGCAGCAGCATCGACTCCAAGCCCGCCCGCCCGCTCTACCTCGGCAACGGCGAAGGCGCCACTGAGGGCAATCCCGGAGGCTTCAGCGGCCTCATGGACCAGTTCGCGCTCTATCACAAAGCCCTCAGCCCCGCCGAGGTGCAGCAGCGCTTCGAAGCACCTGATGCGAAGCCCGTCGATGCGATCCTCGTGTGCAACTTCGACAACGGCGACAGCCGCGACAGCTCCGGCAACAGCATCCACGGCATCGGCTCCGGCCTCGAAACCGGCAAAGGCAAAGTCGGTGGTGCCTTGTGGTTCAAGGCCGCTGCCGCTGCTGGCAAAGGCGGCGTCCCCGAAAAAGGCAGCTTCGTGAAGCATACATGGGATCGTTTCGTGCCCATCGTGGCCCGCAGCATGGCCCTCGCTGGCAAAACAGTGCTCGTCAGCGGTGCGCCAGATACCATCGACGAAGAATACGCCTTCGAACGCCTCGCCGCCAAAGACCCCGCCATCCTCCAAGAGCTCAAAGAACAGGACGAAGCCCTCGAAGGCCGCCGCGGCGCCAAAATGTGGGCCGTGAACACCGAAACCGGCGAACAATCCACCGGCCTCGAACTCACCAGCCCACCCGTCTGGGACGGCATTACCGTCGCCCAAGGCCGCGTTTACGTCAGCACCATGGACGGTCGCTTGCAGTGCTTCGGGAAGTAGGCGGTGCTTGCAGGCTTCGAGGCCCGCAGTATCTCCACGCATGAAAGCCGTCGGCTATCGCCAATCCCTGCCGCTCACCGAAGCGGAATCGTTGTTTGATTTCATCGCGCCTGATCCTGTGCCTTCGGGGCGGGATCTGCTCGTCGAGATCCGTGCCATCGCGGTGAATCCAGTGGATGGCAAGGTGCGCCTGCGTGCGCAGCCAGCCGCCGGGCAGACGGCCATTCTCGGCTGGGACGCCGCGGGTGTCGTGAAGGCCACCGGGCTGGATTGCACGCTCTTCAAGCCGGGCGACGAGGTTTGGTATGCGGGCGATGTGACACGGCCCGGCTGCAATTCGGAGCTTCACCTCGTCGATGAACGCATCGTGGGCAAAAAGCCGCGTTCGCTGAGTTTTGCTCAAGCCGCCGCCCTGCCTCTCACGAGCATCACGGCCTGGGAGATGCTCTTTGAGCGCCTCCGCATTGCTCCCGGCAAGCACCCGCAAGGTCAAAGCCTGCTCATCATCGGCGCGGCGGGCGGCGTGGGTTCCATCCTGACGCAGATCGCCTCGCGATTGACCGCGCTGACAGTCATCGGCACCGCCGCGAGGCCGGAGTCACGCGATTGGGTGCTGCAAAACGGGGCTCACCATGTCATCGATCATTCTCAGCCGCTCTCCGCCGAGCTGAAGCGCCTCGGCCTTCCGCAGGTCACGCATGTGGCGGCGCTCACGCAGACGGACAAGCACTGGGAGCAGATCGTCGAGTCGCTCGCGCCGCAAGGACACCTCTGCCTCATCGACGATCCACCCAGCATCGACGTGAAGCTGCTCAAGAAGAAGAGCATCGCCCTGCACTGGGAGCTGATGTTCACCCGCAGCATGTTTCAGACGCCGGACATGATCGCGCAGCATCACCTGCTCAATGAGGTCTCCGCCCTCGTCGATGCCGGCGTCATCCGCACCACCTTCGCCGATCACTTCGGAAAAATCTGCGCCGAGAACCTCAAAAAAGCCCAGTCCCTCATCGAGAGTGGCCAATCACGCGGCAAAATCGTCCTCGAAGGCTTCTGATGGCTTTCATTCGTCATTCCGCATTTCTCATTCGTCATTTCCAGATGCTCTCTCCCGTTCTCGAAGTCACCGATCTCACCTTCCGCCGTGGCCGTCCCATCCTCAAAGGCATCTCCTGGCGGGTCGATCCCGGCCAGCACTGGTGCATCCTTGGCCCCAATGGCTGCGGCAAGACCTCCCTCATCAATCTCATCACTGGCTACGACAGCGCCACCGATGGCGTGATGCGCATCGGCGACAGCGTCTTCGGCGATGACGACTGGCGTGAAGTGCGCCGTCGTGTCGGTCTCGTCACGAACACCCTCACCACCTACCTAGAAAGCGGCGAGCCCGTGCTCGATGTCATCGCCAGCGGTCGCGAGGCCAAACTGAACCTCATTGACCTGCCCGGCCCCGCCGTCTTCCGCGAAGCCGCAAAGCTGCTGAAGCAAGTCGGCTGCGAGTACCTTCGCGAAGCCCTGTGGGGGCCTCTTTCGCAGGGCGAGAAGCAAAAAGTGCTCATCTGCCGTGCCTTGATGGCCAAATTCAAAGTGCTCATCCTCGACGAACCCTGCGCCGGCCTCGATCCCGTCGCCCGCGAGCACTACCTGCAATGGATGCAAACCCTCGCCGCCCGGCCCAAGAGCCCCTCGCTCGTCATGGTCACCCACCACGTCGAAGAAATCCTCCCCGCCATCACCCACTGTCTCCTCCTCAAAGACGGCCGCGTCTTCGCCTCCGGCCCGAAGCACGACATCCTCACCAGCGCCAACCTCAGCGCCATCTACGGAGCAAAGGTGAAACTCACCCGGCACGGCGAGAGGTATGCCTTGAGGCTGGGATAAGACGAAGGCCTGATGTTGATGTATTGACGGCTTTGCCGCAGGTGGGCTAAGCTTTTACAATCATGTTCGCCCTCCGCCGCCTGACACGATTGCTCGGCATTCTTCTCTTGCTGCATGCCCACGCGGCAGCTCAGGCACCTATTCCTGTTCAGAATGTGATGTCTATGCTGTTGGAGCCGCCGTTTTACGGCCAGTTCGTCAAAGTAGAGCAGCGGCCAGGCGGCTCGGTAGCGGTCATCACATGTGATGACGGGCAGTCGTATGAGTTTCAATCTTTTGGCAATGGGGAGCAGACATCTGCCTTGCTCATGCGGGCGCAGATTGGTCGCCGCGTGGTCTTTCCGCAGGTGTTTTTTGATCTGATGGGCTCGGAGATGGTCCTGAATACGGTGCGTTCGCTGTCGGGACGGTCGTTTGCGGAGAGGCGCGATGATCGGCCGTTTCGTGCCCAGGTGCTGGATCAAGGCATCGGCAGGCTCACCTATTCCATCGTCCTCCGCGAGGCGGGCGGTCGGCTGCATCATGTGCATGGCATGCTGGATGATGGCATCAACAGGCACACGGCCAAGCTGCTCAAAAAGGGCGGCTGGTTCGAATTTCCTGCCATCATCCAGGATGCGGGACTCACCGATCAGGCGAGAGCAGACAAACGAAAACCCACTAATCACCTCAACGAAGTCCTCCAGCGCTACATCGGCCGGTGGAAGGGCCACACGAAGGCGGTGTCGTATGTGACCCTGCGCATGACCTGCCAATGGGAGGCCTCGGGAGATGGCATCTGGCGGGAGATCACCTACGAGCACGCGCCCGATGTCACACCGCCGCCAGTCGATATTGCCCGCGTGTCTTACAGCGCCGCTTCCGGCTGCTATCTGGCCTGGAATCCAGCGAAGGACGCTTTGAATTTTCGCATCTCCTGGGATGAACCGACCAAAACCTTCACCACAGAGATGGCTGCGGATGAGGAAGGTGTGGAACGCTTCAACACCGCCATGTTCGTGGATGACGACCACATCGAATGGAAGACCTTCTCCAAGCTGGCGGATGGTCGAGTGCTTGAAATGAACTCTGGCAGCTATGAGCGGGTGAGTCGTGATCCTGAGCCTGCAGTGACCGACGCGGAGCCATGGGCAATCGATGTGCTGGCGGGTCAAATCATCCCGATTGAATCACAACTGCCGGTCATGGTTGAGGCACACAAGCCAGACCCTAATCGGCCGGACCTGCCGATCTATGACAAGCCCTCCGACGCTCCCGTGATGGAGGTCGTGGATGCCACGCTGGCCGGTTTGGCGGTGAGTCCGCCGTTTCGCGCCCGTCTCATCTCGAAGAGCATTCAGCCTCACAACATCACACTCGAGCTCGAGCATACCAGCGGGCATCGCCAGACGATCAGCGACAAGGGTTACAAGCTCGCCGAGAAGCCGGAAGCACTCCCGCTTGCTTCATTGAAGGAAGGGGAGGTGCATGATTTCCCCGATTGCCTGACGACCAAAGCTTCGCCCGGTCCGCTGACGCCCGCCATCCAAGCCCTCGCACCTCTCGCAGGCACCTGGGCCAAGACGATTCGCACTCGCGAAGGCAAGTTGGAGCCGGTGCCATGCATCGTGCGCTTTTTCGCAGCCTCACAAGGCAACGCGTTTTGGCAGGAGGAGTCCATGAGCGGCCGTCCAAAGCTCCAACGCGTCTCGTTTGATGAGAAAGAGCAGGTTTATGTTTCTGCACCCGAGCACGTCAAAGCGGACCCGAGGGCCGTGCAAGGGCGCTGGGATGAGAAAACCAGCACCTTCACGCAGGTGCGGCACTTCATGAATGCGCCGCCTGGTGCCGTGCGGGAGGAAAGCACGCTTCGCATCGCCTCAGCCGATCAAATCGAATGGCGCACACGCCTCATCTCGAAGGATGAATCCATCGCGCATGAGTCCTCCGGCACGCTGGAGCGAGTGAAGCCGTGAGCTCCTGACTCCAGCGAGATTTCATGCTGGGCAGCGCGAGGGCTGTCTGGTAGATTTTCGCTCGAATTCATCCTGCTCGAATGCTCTCCCGTCACTGTGCTCTGTGCTTGCTGCTCCTCTGGCCCTCCAACGGCTTGGCCCAGGGCTTTTCCCAGACGATTTTCACTCAGGGAGGCATTGGTTCGCCAGGACTGTTCACTTCCCTGCTGGAGCCCACGCATGTAGTGACCGTGCGAGCTCTCACCAGCTCGAAGACAGCTTTCACAATTCGATTTTCACGCGAGGGGCGGCCGGAGAGCACGATTTCGCAGAGCAGCTCGGCAGAAACGCTTGAGAGCCATTTTGTGTCGTATCTCAAGGCTGGCCGCAGTTATCGCTATCCTCAAGTGGTGCTCGAATTTCTTGGCAAAGACACGACCGTCAGACTCGCCCGAAGCGTGCCGGGAAGGCCCCTTGAGTCACTGACCGCCGAAAAGCCGTTTCGCGCCGTCGTGCTCGATCAGGGAATAAGCGAGACCCATTATTCCATCATCCTTCAAGAAGCTGGCGGTAGCTTGAGGCATCTCCAGGGCGCTTTCGAGACGGATCGTATCCGAAAGCAGGCCATGTGGCTTTCAGGCGGGCGGAGCTTTGAGTTCCCCGCTGCACGGGAAGACGCCCTGCTCACCAAGGAGCAGCGTGAAGAACGCTCCAGGCCGAAGAATGAGGCCACG
>JBKCXA010000487.1:0-10566 GCA_046316935.1 Prosthecobacter sp. | reverse complement strand
GTCCTGCGGCGTGCCTTCGAGCGAGTTCAGCACGTCGTTGGCACGATGCGGCGGGTAGATGAAATCGGGATGGCTGCGGATGTGGTTTTTGAGCCACTCGACGTGATCGCTGAGGCGGAAATACCAATTTTCTTCCTCGAGTTCGACGACCTCACCCCACTCCTCGCCGTATTGACCATCCGGACCGCGTTCTTTGTCGGTCAGGAACTGCTCCTGGCGCACGGAGTAGAAGCCCGCGTAGCTCTTTTTGTATAGCTGGCCGCAATCGTGCAGCTTTTGCAGCATCGCACGCACGACACGCTTGTGACGGTCGTCCGTGGTGGCGGCCCAGCCATCGAAACGCACGTTCAATTTGTCCCACAGCGCGGTAAAGTGCTGCGTGATGCCTTCGACAAACGCCGCCGGGCTTTGCCCCGCCTTTTCGGCGCTCTTTTGCACCTTTTGGCCGTGCTGATCCACGCCGGTGAGGAAGTACACCTCGCGTCCCGTGAGCCGCTGAAACCGCGCCATGACATCGGCGAGCACCTTTTCATACGCGTGGCCGATGTGCGGCGGCGCGTTGGTGTAATCAATGGCGGTCGTGATGTAGAAGGGCTTCATGGAGCGCCTTTCATGCCGTCCGGCGGGCGCTCGTGCAAGTGTTCCGTGCAAGCGGTGATCGCCGGTGGGAAGTGGCGGAGAGAGAGGGATTCGAACCCTCGGTAGCTGTTAAGGCTACGCATCTTTAGCAAAGATGTGCTTTCGACCACTCAGCCATCTCTCCAGTGTTTGCCGCGAGTTTCCTGCTGCGAACGGCATCTATTTAGCGTTTGCAGCCCGCAGGCGTCAAACGAAATGTCGCCTCCCGCGCTCATGAAACCCACCACGCCCGCCCTCGCCTGCCTGCCGGACGGGAAAGCGCTGCTCGGGCTCTCTGGCGGCCGGGACTCTGTGGCGCTGCTGCATCTCCTGCTGGCCGCCGGGCACCGAGACCTTGTGGTGTGTCATTTGAACCATGGTCTGCGGGGCCGCGAGTCGGATGAGGATGCAGCATTTGTCCAATCGCTGGCCGAAAAAGCAGGCCTGACCTGCGAAATCGGCCGCACGGATGTGAAAGCCCTCGCGAGGAAAAAGAAGCTCTCGATCGAAACGGTCGCCCGCGAGGCTCGTCATGCCTTTTTTGAGCGGATGAGCCGCAAACACGGCACCAGCGATGTGCTGCTCGCGCATCATGCCGATGACCAGGCGGAGACCATCCTCGGCAATGTGCTCCGCGGCTGCGGCCTCGAAGGTCTCGCTGCAATGCGACTCGTCACGGATCTGGACAATGGCCTCAGCTTTCTGCGCCCGCTGCTGCACACGCGAAGGACGCAGATCGACGCGTATGTGACATCGCATGGCCTCGCCTATCGCGAAGACAGCTCGAATGCCTCTGCCGAGCATCGTCGCAATCGCCTGCGACACGAGGCGCTGCCCCTTCTCAGTGAAATCGCCGGACGCGATGTCGTCCCGCTGCTCAACCGCCTCGGCACCATCGCGGAGTGCGACGACGCTTTTCTTCAACAAGAAGCCGCCGCTTGGTTCGAGGCCTGTCGCGAAGGTCGAAAACTCACCCAGCTCGATTCCCTCCGTGAACTCGACATGGCGATTTTGAGCCGCGTGATCGGCCTTTGGCTCCGCGAGCACTTGGAACTGCCCGGCATCGGCTTTGACGAAATCCGCCGCGTCTCCTCCATGCTCCTTCCCGAAAGCCCCGCGAAGCTCAACCTGCCTGGCGGCCGATTCGCCCGGCGCAAGGCGGGGTGTTTGTGGGTGGAGTGAATGCTATTCGCCAACTTTCCCATGAATTCCGAACTCACCTGGCCTCGATCATGGGGCGGTCATGATGACGAGCCCGGCTCATCTGAATACTGATTACATTTTCCTCCCGAGTCATGAACTCAACACGCCAATCCATACTGCCTCGGATTTCTCGCTGCATTCGCATCATGTTCGGCGCAGGCATGGTGGTGCTGGTCGTGTACCTGGTCGCTGAGTTTTCAGGGGTCTTGTCGAGGGGGAGCGGATCGCACGTCGAGTCCGTTGACTGGCTGCCAAAGTCCGCCACCGACGTCAGTTATTGCGAACACAGCGGCTTCTTGGCCTACAGCTTCTTTTATGAATGCACCATGTCACCCGAGAACTTCCGAGTCTTTGCGGAGCAGAAAGGGTGGAAGCCCGTCGAGTGCGTTGAGTATTTCGGCGGGAGCTTTCGTGGGATTCTCAATCTTCCGCCATTGAGATCAGATCCAGCCACACTCCCGGAGGCTCCTTATCCCCGCGCCCTCGTTTACGAGAACGTAGCGGCGAACGGTGGAGGCATCCGAGTTATCTACGACCCGGAAAGGCAGCGTTTACTCTTCGGTGAAAGCACCAACTGACGCCGAAAAAAATCCCCCGGGAGAGCTCTCCTGATTTACTGGCTTGGGAGGAATCTCGACCCGGGTGCCAGAGATGTGCGGAAACGAAACCCATCAGAGTTAACGAGAGCAGGTTGGAATCCCCATGACTTCTGTCTTGAGTTTCAAGGCCAAGTTCCGTATTTTCAGACACGAAAACGGAGCCGCTCCAGCCCATGATCGACGATTCTCTGCCCACACCAGCCCCCCTCCAGCGCCCGGCGCGGCGGTTTGGCTTCGGACGGCGGGTGGCGGGCGATGGCGGCAACAAAATCGGCCTGCGCCCGGTGGAGGGCTGGCAGAAGCGGAACATGGATTTCCTCAATCAGGTGCTCATCCCGACCATCCTGGCACCGCGGAAGCCCGGTTGTCATTACGGCGATCTGCCCGTGGCCTCGGCTGAGGACATCGGCGTGACGTGGCTGGGCCACGCGGGCTTCTTTGCTCAAGTGGGCGGGGTAAACATCGCCATCGACCCGGTGTGGGCGCTGTGGTTGGGCCCTGCTAAACGCCTGCGCCATCCCAGCGTGTGGGCGCACGACCTCCCACCCATCGATGTGGTGCTCATCACGCATGCCCATCACGACCACCTGCACCTCGCCAGCCTGCGCAAGCTGGCCGCCGCGCAGCCGATCATCGTGCCGGAAGGCGTGGGCAGCCTCGTGAAGAACTGCGGCTTCGGTCGCATCGTGGAGCTCAAGACCTGGCAAAGTGCCACCTTCGCCGATCTGCGCATCACGCTGACGCCGGCACGTCATTGGGGTGCCCGCATGATCCACGACACGCACCGCGGCTTTGGCGGATTCCTTGTTCAAAGCCCCTCACAAACGCTCTACCACTGCGGCGACAGCTCGATGTTTGATGGCTTCACGGAGATCGGAAAGCGTTCGCGCATCGACGTGGCCCTCATGCCCATCGGAGCTTATCAACCGCCGAGTGGTCGCCCGGTGCACATGAACCCGGAGGAGGCCCTCGATGCCTTCGAGATGGTGGGAGGCCGCCACATGGTGCCGATGCATTTTGAAACCTACCCGCTCAGCGGCGAGCCTTTGCACGAGCCCATCGAGCGACTCGAGATCGCCGCAAAGGAACGTCAAATCATTGATCGCGTGCGCCGCCTGCGGGAAGGTGAATCCGCCGTGTTTTCACCGCCGTGAGCCACCGCCCGCGTCTCACGCTCATCGCCGCTGTGTCGGAGGATGGTTTCATCTCACGCGGGCAAGGCGTGCCATGGGACCTGCCACGGGATCGCGTGCATTTCCGTGCCGCCACCGCCGGAAAATGGCTGCTTCTCGGCCGCCGCACCTATGAGGAAATGCTCGGCTGGTTCCGCGACCACACGCCGCTCGTGTTGACCCGCGATCCGGCCTTCATTCCACCCATCGGCAAGTCCGTGCGCGACGTGCCGCAAGCCCTCGACCTCGCCACGGCTGCGGGAGTCGATGAAATCTACGTCTGTGGCGGCTCCGCCGCCTACGCCCTCGCCATGCCGCATGCCGACCGCCTGCTCGTTACGCACGTCAGCACCCGATTGGGCTTCGGCGTGCCTTTTCCAATGATCGACACGCTTCTGTGGAAGGAGCGAGGGGCCACGAGCCACCCCGCTGATGCCGAAAACGTCCACCCGATGCGTTTCGCGGATTATGGGCGCGGTGGATTCCATTCAGCAAAGTGAAATTTCTGGGTGTCGGATGCCGGGAATGATGTACGCTCGATTTCCCGGTCCCATGATCCTTCGGAACCTTCTCACCGCCACCGCCTGCCTGCTCCTGCTTTTCACGCAGGGCGGTTGTGCCGCGCTTTCGAAACTGACCAAAGGGGCGGAGACGACGGAGGCGCAGGGCAAGGACAAGCCGGAGGACAAAAAGAAGGGTGAGGAAGTGGCCGCGCCGGTGGATGTGAGCTTCCTGCTGAGCATGAGCTTCAACGAGGCGAAGACGCTCAGCAGTCAGACGATTGATTTCCCGCCTTTTTACAAGGTGGCGGCGGACAGCATCGAGGTGACGAAGACGAACGAGGATGGCACGCCACGCCGGGTGCGGGCAAAGGGCAGGGTGTTTGTGGAGATGAACTTCCTGGAGCCTGCGAAGGCGCTGTGCCAGGAGCTGCTGTTGAGCGATGACGAGGTGATCCTTCGCGGGAAGCCGGTGCTGCAGCGCGGCGGCAGCACTCTTGAGGGCATTGATGACTTCACGGTGTTTTACATGTTCGGCGCGAAGCTTCGCGTGATCGGCACTCACCGCCTGACGAACCCCGGCCAGCTCGCCACGAGCCTCGATGCCTCGGGCCTGCCGACGCTGGGGGCCTGGACGGACTCGCCGAACCCTTTGCTGCCGCCTTTGAGCGAGAGTGATGTGCCGGCGCAGGTCCGCGCCGAGCTGCAACGGGCCGCCGAGGCAGAACTGCTGCACCAGAAGACGCGGATGGATTTCGGCCCCGCCGAGGCGGAACCGAAGCCGGAGGAGAAAAAAGAGGACGCGAAAAAAGAGGACTCGAAGAAGGAGAAGGCCGATCCGAAGGAAGCGGCGAAAAAGGAAGACAAACCGGCTGACACGAAGAAGGCGAAGAGCTGACATGTCCGCCGCTGTCTCGCCCTTCATTTTTGCCTGCTGCCGGGAAGGCTCGGAGGCGTCGCTCAAGGCGGATGTGCTGCGCCGGCACGGGTCGCTGCTCACGCCGGCCTTCATGCGGCCGCAGCTCATCACCTGGAAGGCGCGTGCGCCGGTGGATGAGGGCTTTGACCTTGGCAGCCCGTTTGCCCGCGTCTCGGGGCTTTCGCTGGGTCCGTGCAAAACGGAGGCGGAGGTCGTGGCGAAGGTCACAGAGCGTTCGCTGGCCGTGGTGAGTCTGCAGGTGTTTCCACGCGTGGTGCCGGAGGATGCGGAAATCGACTGGAGCCCCCTGGATGCGATTCGCGACCGCGTGGCCACCGCCCTGGAAAAGGCCGGGGTGAGGCTGGACGAGGGCGCCGGGCATGTTTTGAGCTTGATCGTGGATGAGAAGCCGGAGGCGCCGTTGTGTACCGGTCTGCGGAAGCACCAGCCGGGTGATCCCATTCCTTCTGGCGGCCTGCCGAGGATCACGATTCCTGCTCATGCGCCCTCGCGGGCCTGGCTGAAGGTGGAGCAAGCCCTCGCCTGGCGTGGCTGGGACCGGCTCGACCTGCGTGGCCAGACGGCGCTCGATCTCGGCTGCGCTCCGGGTGGTGCCTCGCTGGCGCTGCTGGATCGCGGCATGAAGGTCACTGGCGTGGACACGGGAGACATGGATGAGGCGGTGCTGCGGCATGATGGCGGCGCTTTCCGGCATCTGCGTGTGCCGCTGGCCCGGCTGGATGCGGGCAAGCTGCCGTCCAAGGTGTCGCTGCTGCTGTGTGACATCAATCTCGGCCCGCCGGAGGTGCTGCCGCACCTTGCCCGGCTGTGCGAGAGCCTCCAGGCGGAGCGGATGATCCTGACGCTGAAGATGAACCTGGCCTCCTACGAGCAGCGCCTCGATGAGTTCTTGGCATTCATCCGCGGTTTTGCCCCAGGACCGGTGAGCCTCACCCAGCTCGCGGCGAACCGCCGCGAGGTCTGCGTGTTGGCAGGAGCGTAGCCGAAAGCGGGGGATACCCGCTCTTGACGCACCGGCATGCGGGCGGCACTATTCGCGCCCTTTTCCCCCTACCCCCAGCCCATGGCCCAAGAAACCACCCTCATCCTGCTCAAGCCCGATTGCGTCGAAAAAGGCATCAACGGCACCGTCATCAAACGCTTCGAGGACGAAGGCTTCCGCATCCGTGGCTGCAAGATGATCAAGCTGACCGACGAGTTGCTGAAGGAGCACTATTCGCACATCGCCGACCGTCCCTTCTTCCCCACCGTGGCGGATTTCATGAAGAGCAAGCCGGTGATCGCCATCGCCCTCACTGGCGACAACGTGATCGCCCATGTGCGTGACCTGCTCGGCCCGACGGACTCCAAGGCGGCTCCGAAAGGCACCATCCGCGGTGACTTCGGCTCCGACAAGATGACGAACGTGGTGCATGCCTCCGATTCCCCGGAGAATGCCGCGATCGAGCTGGAGCGCTTCTTCCACCACGGCGAGCTTTTCAGCTATTGAGCCTGATCCGGGACCCGCTACACTCGCGTCCTGTCATTCCCGCGCCGATGTGGTGAAATGGTAAACACAGCGGACTTAAAATCCGCTGGGAGGAAACTCCCTTGCCGGTTCGAGTCCGGCCATCGGCACTTTGAATGAACCCGCTTTTCTCACACTGGCGGTGCGGTCCTCAGCCTCTGCGAGGCGGAAAGCCAGGTCAGAGACCTGGCCTACAGGCCACAGATGTCCTCCGCTTCTGCGAGGCGGAAGCCAGGTCACAGATCTGGCCTACAGGCCACAGGCTGACATGCTGCCTGGAGAGAGGGGAGAGATGCAGGTTCGTTCTTCCTCACGAGCGTCGAGGCGGCTCAGGAGTATTTCACGTCCTTGCGCGGGTCCATCTCAAAGGCGGTGCTCTCCTGCTCGGAGATGTTCGGCTTGAGCACTTCCTCGCGGTATTTGATGTAGTAGGGATCGTCCTGGCAGATGGCCAGCTTGTCCATGGTCTCGACCTCGATGTGGACGAACCACGGGTAGGGGTCGGAGGGATTTACCCGCTTGCCGGTTTTCACCGCGAGCACTTCCGGCACGCGGAGCAGCAGGACCCGAGTCTGGGACATGAGGTTTTCCAGCTTTTCCGGTGTGACCTCGGGTTTGAGCTGAAAGAGGCTCAGGTAGGCGATCATGGCGAGGCAGGTTGGAGCACCGGAGACCGGGGGCGGTTCAAGACTTCCAGTCGAGCACGCCTTTCTTCCAGGCGTAGCCAAAGGCTCCCAGGAGGATGAGGGCGAAGGTGAACGCAAACGCCAGGATCGAGGGCCCGAAGGCGGCGAGGTAGTCTTTATAAACGATGGACCAGGGGTAGAGGAAGACGACCTCAATGTCGAAAAGCACGAAAAGCATCGCCACGATGTAGAATTTCACGCTGAAGCGAGGCTGGGCCTCCCCCACCGGGAGCATCCCGCATTCGTAGGCGCTGTCCTTGATCTGGTTCGGCTTGGAGGATTTGCCCAGCAGCGCCGAGGCGATGAGGGTGACGACCGCGAACCCTGCGGCGATGACGAACTGAATCAGGATGGGGAGGTAGTTTTCCAGCATTTGGGCGGGCAGGGGAAGGTTTTTGGACGGTTAGCGAGCCGGGGAGGAGGCGTCAAATCTTGTTCACAAAACAAACAGGCCGTCCGGGTCACGGACGGCCTGTGTGAGAGAAGACTGGCTGAAAAGCTTAGCGGCGGGCAGCGATGGCAGCGGCATTGCGGGCGGCAATGGCGGCCTGATGAGCCTCACGGAGGCCTTCGAGGCCGCGGTAGGTCTTGCCGACCTTGGCGCAGAGGCCGCGGCTGACGAGATTCTGGAGCTTCTCGTAGCTCCGGAGACGGAGCATCTCCTCACCGCCGCTGACGGCGTTTTTGAGCTTCAGATTGTCGTAAACGAGGCGGAAAAGCTGGTTGAACTCGTAAGTTTCCTGGCTGGAAAGGACATTGACCAGTTCATCTGTAACATGGTCAGGGACTCGACGGGAGAAACGTGTCTTGCGAACAGGAGCGGTAGTAGTCGTGGTAGCCATAGGAGAGCTAATAATAACACAGCCTTGGCAGGTTTGCGACGGTTTTGTGAGAATATTAGCCCTTCGCCCTATCTGGAATGGGCAGAAATGGCAAATCGAGCCTTGACTTGTGAATAACTGGGCGATTCGGAGCCTAAACGGTGTAGTCGATCATGTTCAGATTCCGCGCGTTGAGCGTGGCGGTGCTGAGGTCGGGCTGGAAGCGGGTCAGGTTTGGAAAGACCTGCTGCACTTGCATGTCGGTGAGGCCGAACCATTTGCCGATGAGGGCGGCTTTTTGATCGACGGCGGTGCTGGGGATCCAGCGGCCGCGGTTGCCGGTGCAGTCGATGCCGCCGTTGACGGTGAGATCGGGGAAGGTGCCGTAAATGCGGCCGCCCTGCACGGCACCACCGGCGATGAGGCTGGTGCCACCCCAGGCGTGGTCGGAGCCGCCGGTCTGATCGCTCTTGTTGGGCGTGAAGGTGCGGTTGAAGTCGCTGGCGGTGAACATCATGACCTTGTCCCACATGCCGATGGCTTTCATGCAGTCCGCAAAGGCGCGGATGGAGCGGGATAGGTTGTTGATGAGGTTGTAGTAGCCCTGGTTCTGCGCGGTGGGATTCGGGATCTGCGAGACATGCGTGTCCCAGCCGCCGATCTGTACGAAGAAGATCTGGCGCTTGTTGCTGAGCACGCTGCGGCCGGCGATCATGCGGGCGACGACTTTGAGCTGGTTGCTGAGATCGGTCTGGGCGAAGCCGCCGGGGAACCAGTTCGTCCAATGCTGGTCGAGCGTGGGATTCGGTGCGGCGGATTGCGCGAGGGCATTGCCGACGAGGCCTTCGGTGTTGCGGGCGCTCTGCGGGACGCCGACGTAGGTCTCGTCAAAGAGGCTTTCGTGCGAGGCGGCGAGGATTTGCTCCAAAGCACGCAGTCTCCAGCCTGCGGATGTGTTTTGATAGTTCGTGCCGCTGAGCGGATCGCCGCTGGTGAGGCCGCTGATGCCGTTGAGCGGGTTGTATTTGTTCGCCGGCGTGGTGCCGCCGAGGTAGTTCGGATTGAGCGCGGTGTTGCGCAGGGCACTGCCGTAAGCGGTGGAGGGGCTGCCGCCGGAGAAGCCGGTCAACGAACTGACGGCGCCGCTGCTATTCATGAAGTAGGGCTGCTCGGTGAGGCCGATTTGGAAGCTGTTCGCGCCGGCGATGCTGACGCTCACGCCGAGGTCGCCACTGTTCATGCCGGCGACGATTTCCGCGATTCGACCGCCCCAGCCCTGCGAGAAGGGCTTGTCCGGCAGCGAGGACTGCCATTGCACCTGCTGATCAGAGTGGGAAAAGAGCTGCGGCGGCTTCGTGGAGGCTGGCAGCGTGTTGAAATTCGCCCGCGTGATGTTTTGCGTGCCGACGAGCGTGCCGATATTGGTGATGAAGGCGAGATCCTGGCTGTCGAAGAGGCCCTTGAGTGGATACGCGCCGGGATGCAGCGCGAATTCGTTCTGCGTGTAGTTTCCACGGCTCGCGGGATCGAAAATGCTACCGCTGGAGCTGCCGTTGAGCGGTGTGATGCGGGTGGTGACCTGCGAGGTGTTGTTGTTCGTGGTGCCGTCGTAGTAGCCGTTGTTCGCGGCGGGCGTGTAGTCAAACTGCGTGTCCGGGATGCCGACGACGCCGCGTGCGCTGTTGTAGTTCGCACGCGCCGCGGAGGTGGTGCCGGCGGGCATGAGCATGTTGTTGGAATCACAGCCGCCATTCAGGAAGACGCAAACGAGGGCCTTGTAGTCGTCGCCCGCGCTCTGAGCCGCCGCGGAGCCGACGAGCTTCATTTGCGCGATCGTATTGACCATCGTGGTGAGCCCGAGCGCCGAGCAGCCGGACTGGAGCAGGAAGTCGCGGCGGTTGGGCTTCGAGCGGTCTTCGGTTTTGCGGAGGAAGATGTTCATGGTGAAAACGGGGCTGGAGGTGTCTGCGGAGCTGGAAAGGACGAATGACGAATTCAGAATGACGAATGAATGACGAAGTTCGAATGACGAAGGGCGTGTTTCATGGCGAGATGGTTTCGGATTTGGGAATTCGGATTTCTTTCGTCATTCGTCATTCTGGTTTCGTCATTCCACGTTAGTGGCTAATCAATCCCGGCGCCCCCACGCTCATGAGGTAGCCGCACCAGCGGACGCGGTCGCGGATGTCGTTGTCGAAGGTGGCGGTGGGCGGGGTTTTGGGATTGTAGGCAGCCTGGGGCGCGTAGCGGGTGGTGGCGGGGAGGTTCGTGCCGCCGCTGTGGGCATAGACGGCCTCGATGATGGTCTGGCGCGGATTGGTGGGCGGCAGCGGGCTCGGCGGCGTGGCGTGCGGCTCGATGAGCACGGGGAATTTGGCCTTCAGGCTGCCGCCGTTGAGCCAGAGGTCCATTTGATCGACGACGGCCTTGCTGGCGGCCCAGTGGGCTTTTTGCAGGTTTTGCAAATCGGTGGGGTTGGTGCTGGTGGCGAGGTTCGCGGGGATGGTGCCGCCAAAGAGC
>JBKCXA010000486.1:0-3430 GCA_046316935.1 Prosthecobacter sp. | reverse complement strand
CTCATGATCTCGCCGTGATCGCCGCGCTTCGTCTGCTCGTAAAGCACCCGCTCGGTCACCCAGTTCAGCGGGAGGCCGAACACAAATGCGCCCACGAATTTCCCATCGTCCGGATCATGCAGCGGCGTGATGAAGACCTCGCGCACCTGCTCCGTGGGCCGGCCGTCCTGGCGGTCCTCCAGCTCCACGCGGAAATAGCCCACCTCCTGCTCCTTGAGCACATCCTCCAGCTTCCTATCCCCCAGCCAGGGCATTTTTCCGCCTTTGCGCCGCACCTCACCCACTTCCCCCAGCTCCGAGGGCATGGCCATGCTCGCGGACGTGCGCTGCTGGGTGGCTCCCATGAAATTCCCCTTCGCATCGATGAAGTCCACAAAGGGCCGCTGGCCGGGCAGGAAGCGTCCCTCGCGGCCTTTGAAGCCTCCCGCGCGATCATTATTTCCCATGGGAAATTTCCCCGCGCCACCCGCCGCGCTCCGCCCGCCATCGCCCTGCTTCAGGCCGGGCAGCTCCGTTTGCAGCCTCTCCTCGGCCAGTTTCTCCAGTTGCGGCCTCAAATGCTGGGAGAGCTCCCGGAAGTCCTTCTTTTGGATTGCCTCCACCACCTCGGGCTGGGCCGCCATATTTTGCAGGATGCTCGAAAGGGCTTCGAAGCGCTTCTTTTTCGCCGCGGTGAGCAGGCCCACCTGCTCCTCGAACTGCTCCTCGAAAAGATGGCGGTAGGTGGCGCTGAATTTTCGTTCCGCCATCAGCAGCGTCACCACCGTCACCACCACCACCACCGGGAAGAGGGTGAGGATGAGCTTGGCGCGGAAGGTGGTGATCCAGTGCATGCAGGGGGATTTTGATACGGTCCGGGGCGGAAGTCAGCCTCGGAGTGAAACGCGGCCGTCGAATTCCGGTTTCGCCCGATGTCGTCATCGCTTTTTTCACCTCTCCGAATCAATCTGCTCAAAAAAACATTTCTCATCTGGCATGGGGCATGCTCTCCTCAAAGACCGCTTCAAGGAACGGGGTCGTTTCCCCGGCCAAAAAGCACCCAATACACGCTACCACCTCAACCATGGCCAAATACAAACTCGAATACATCTGGCTGGACGGCTACGAGCCCGTCCGCAACCTCCGCAGCAAGACCCAGCTCAAGGACTTCGACAGCTTCCCGAAGCTCGAGCAACTGCCGAACTGGGGCTTTGACGGCTCCTCCACCCAGCAGGCCCCTGGCGGCTCCTCTGACTGCGTGCTGAAGCCTGTGGCCGTGTTCCCGGACAGCACCCGCATCAATGGCGTGCTCGTCATGTGTGAAGTTTACAACGCCGACGGCACCCCCCACGCCTCCAACGACCGTGCCACCATCCTCGACGATCCGGACGCCTGGTTCGGCTTCGAGCAGGAATACTTCCTTTACCAGGACGGCCGCCCACTCGGCTTCCCCGAGAACGGCTATCCCGCCCCGCAGGGCCCCTACTACACCGGCGTCGGCTACAAGAACGTCGGCGACATCGCCCGTCAGATTGTTGAGGAGCACCTCGACATCTGCCTTGCCGCTGGCATCAACCACGAAGGCATCAACGCCGAAGTGGCCAAGGGTCAGTGGGAATTCCAGATCTTCGGCAAAGGCTCCAGGACCTGCGCCGACCAGGTCTGGGTCGCTCGCTACATCCTGAACCGCCTCTGCGAAAAGTATGCCGTGGACGTCGAGTACCACTGCAAGCCCCTCGGCGCCACCGACTGGAACGGCTCCGGCATGCACGCCAACTTCTCCACGAAGTTCATGCGTGAGACCGGTGGTGAGAAATACTTCCTCGCCCTCATGGCCGCCTTCGACAAATACAAGGAAGAGCATATCGCCGTCTATGGTCCGGACAATCACATGCGCCTCACCGGCCTGCATGAGACCCAGAGCATCGACAAGTTCTCCTGGGGCATCGCCGACCGTGGCGCGTCCATCCGCGTCCCGCACTCCTTCAAGAACAACGGCTGGAAAGGCTACCTGGAAGACCGTCGTCCGAACTCCCAGGGCAATCCTTACCAGATCGCCTCCCGCATCCTCAAGACCATCTCGACCGTCCCCACGGCCTGATCGTCCTGAATCAGCCCTTCACGAAAACGCCGCCTGGAAACAGGCGGCGTTTTTTGCATCGGCGGTGGATCCAGCCGCCACCTCCTCCCGATCCATTTTCACCACCGAGTTCGCAGAGAGACACAGAGGGCGGAGCTGAGACTTTGAGACTTTGAGACTCTGAGACTATGGTGCCGAACGAGCCGCAATCCGCCTTCGCCGCTCCTCCCGCCACCGAATCGGATCTCCCCCACGCCCTCTACCGCGAAGACGACAATGGTTCCCGCTTCCTCATCGCCCGCTTCGCCACCGAAGCCGAGGCCAAAGCCGCTGAACTGGCTCGGGGCGGGCACAAGCAGTGTTATTTTGTGGAGTGAGATGCCATCAAAACGGCCAAGGTTGATGTTCGCAGTTCCATCTCCTATGCTTTAACTCCATGTCCACCGATTCTATCGTGAATAGCTTCCATTAAGGTTGCTGGGCATGACCCCTGCTTGGAAAATGACCTCCATCCGCCAGTTAGTTGATTTCTATTTGCACGGGCGACATCGGCTCGAAGCGCTCCCGCCTCTTGCCCTAGGATGCAGCGTTGCCGACGCAGTGAAATTATATGGCGAACCTGTGAAGTCAGAACCCTCGGACGACTCTCCAGAGATTACGCAGCATATGTTTGCGGCAGGAGCATATCATGAAGTTGTTGCCAGCGAGTGGAATGAGATCATCCAATCAATCACTTACTGGTCGGCAAAAGCTGATCCTGTTCGTGACCTTCAGTTCATGCTGAATGCCTATGGCGACAGCAGCGATTGGGATGTGATGGAGGAGGGCTACTGGTATCAGCGGAAAGATGGTGCGATCAGGCTCTGGTGCAGCGCGATTCCGGCGATTGGAGTGGCCTATGTGGACTTTCTTCGAGCGAAATCTGGCCTCAAAACAGCCCACGATCTTTCCAAGCTGGAGTTGCTTCCTGACATCACTTGGGCTCCAAACAATGTCATATTCGAGCTTCAGCGCCTTTTCGTCGAAGATGGAAACAGCGCTTTGGCTGCTTTCGCTTCACGTTCAGACATGATCGCCGTGTCCCCCGAGGGCCGAAGCGTTTTTATTGTCAGAAATCACCATGCTTACGACGTGGATGAAGGATTCATGGAGCTCAATTGGCCACCAGAACCAGAAAAGGGCTATGCGTCCCAAGTCATCAACTGTTTCTCTTGGAGTTCAGGCGGCTCATCCTGGACAAAGATCACTTTACCCAGAAATGCTGAGGTTGAGCGACTTTGCTTCGTGGGTGAAAAGTGTCTTTTGCAGATTCAAGATAAAGAAAGAACTCAGACACTGCGGTTTGAGGGCTTTCCCAACGAAATCATACGC
>JBKCXA010000485.1:0-7656 GCA_046316935.1 Prosthecobacter sp. | reverse complement strand
GTCGTGCTGCGACGGCGATTCGCGCAGAGCGAGCAAGTCCCCGGGCTTTGCGAGTGGATGATGCGCGAGAAAGCTGGCCGACCAGGCCCGGAACATGCGCTCGTTGATGGTGCTGCCGCAGTAAAAGCCGATGCGCTTGTGACCCTGCTTTCGCAGCCTGCGCAGGGCGGTCATCATGCCGAGGAAGTGATGGTGATGCACCCGGTGCAGCGCGGGCCTGGCATAGCCAAGACCGATCACGACGCTGGAAAACTTCTCCCAATCCATGCTCACATGGCCGCGACTGCGCGAGATCAGGGGCGACAGGATGAAGCCCGGAATGCCCCGCGCCTCCAAGATGCCTGAAAGCCTCCGCCCGGTCATGCCGCGTGCCTTCAAATAAAACTCCTCCAGCTCAAAGCCGAGTCTTTGCGCTTGCCGACGCGCACCAAGCACCAACTGCTGCGACCAGGATGAGGCTGCGATCTCTTCCGCATCCCTTTCCGCCCACACGAAGGCTAGCGTGCGTGGCGCGGCCTTTGCCCGCGTGCGCCGCATGTGCGTCATGAGCTTTGCGATCTCGGGATCTGGCCGGTAGCCCATCTCCTCGGCCACCTGCCGCACTTTTTCCCGCATCGAGGCTCCCACATGCCGCTCGCCACGCAAGGCACGCGAGACGGTCATCTTCGAGATGCCGAGCCGGCGGGCGATATCGGAGAGGGTGATGGGCATGAGCGCGTCACTTTCCGTTCTTGAAGGCATACACGAGGCCATCATCGGCTCCGAAGAGCACATAGTCGCCGGCGATGGCTGGACTGCTTTTGACCGGTGAACCGGCCTCGAAGCGCCACAGCTCGCCGCCCTTCTCCAAATCGAGGGCATAGATGTAACCGTCATCGCAGCCGAAGATCACGCTTTGACCGCCGCAGACGACGGCGCTGCTATCAATGCGATCACGAGCGCGGAATTCCCACTTCTGCTTGCCGGTGACGCGGTCAATGGCGTGGAAGCGCTTGTCACGACCACCGACGAAGACCGTCTTTTCCCAGATGGAAGCCGCGGCGTAGTATTCAAAGTCACGCTCGCCATATTCCCACACCTGCATGCCATCGGCGATGCTGTAGGCACCGACTCGATTGCCATAGTGGCTGACGTAAATGACGCCATCGGCGATGGCGACGTTGTTGCCGATGTAGGCACCGACCTCGATCTGCTTCTCCTCCTTGCCGCTCTTCACATCGTGGACATGCAGCACGCTGTCACAGCCGCCGAAGACGACCTTGCCATCGCCCACCGCCGCGCCGCCGTTGATGTAGTAGCCGGTTTCGGCAGCCCATTCCTTCTTCCCAGTCTTCGCATCGAGGGAATAAACATTGTAATCGTAGGAGCCGATGATGATGTGCTGCGCTTTCGTTTCGGGATCGGTCCACACATTCGCGGCGGCATGGATTTCGGCATCGGTTTCATACTTCCATGCCTCTTTGCCGCTCTCCGCGTTCCAAGCATACACAAAACCATCCTGGCATCCGGTAACGACGAGATCGCCTGCGAAGGCCGCAGCCCCATCGAAGGCTCCTTTGGCTTCCGCCTTCCAGATTTCCTTCCCGCTGACGAGATCGAGGCAGAAGAATTTCCCGTCCTTGCAGCCCACATAGACCTTTCCACCGCGCACGACGGGGCTGGAGACGAGCATCTCGCCCTGCCCTTTCGGCTTTTCCATGGTCTTAAACTGCCACGCGGGCTCCAGCGGATACTTCAGCACCACGGGCGAGGTGCCGGTCATGGCCTCGTCTCCTCGGGAATGAATCCAATCACCCGCCGTTTGGGCGGAAAGCAGCGTGGCAGAGGCAAACAGAGCGGAAAACGTGCGAATCATGGGGGCGGAGAAGAACGACGCATGATGCACCGGTTTTCATGACATCGCTGAGGTTGGGGCGTTGGCTAGGCCCCTCACCCCAGCCCTCTCCCCGGAACACGCTTTCTCCGTGCATCATGCGGCTCGCCGGGGAGAGGGAGTGCGCTTTCAGGTTCCTCTCCCCGCGATAGGCATTCGTGAGCTGACTGATGTGTTTGCGGGGAGAGGTTAGGTGAGGGGAACCCGATGGCCTCAAACCTCCTGCGCGACCTTCCAGCTCTCGACATCGAGTCCGGCACGCAGTTTGGCGAAGCTGGCCGCGATGCGTTCGCGGGTGATTTTGCCGAAGAAGCGCACGAGACGCACGAGTTTGGCGATTTCATGCTCCGGCATGCTGGCATCGGTGATGCGGCTCTCCGCATGCGCCAACGCACAACTCCAGACGAAAAGCTCCGCGCCCACATCGACGAAGTGTCCGAGCAGCACCTGGCGCTTTTCGAGCTTCGGACCGTTCAACGCCATGGCGAGAAAGAGATCGCGAGCGAGCTTCCGGCTCAGGTGGGTGATAGCATCGAGGTCAGGCTGCAAATCAGGATGCAGCAGCTCTTTGATCTCACCGGCACCACGCGGCAGCCACTTCATCGGATACCAGGTGGTGTAGAAGCGGGCGGCGCGGAGGGCGGATTTGATGCGCGTTTTCCAAGGTAGCGTGCTGTTCACGGCCTCGGCACCGATCTTCAAATGTGGATCGAGAGCTTCGCGGGCGATGAAGAGCCTCATAATTTCGCTGCTGCCTTCGAAGATGGTGTTGATGCGTGAGTCGCGGAAGAGGCGCTCAACGGGCTCGGGCACCTCGCCACGGGCCTTGAGTGATGCAGCGGTCTCAAAGCCGCGTCCGCCGCGAATTTGCATGGTGTCATCCATGATGCGCCAGGATTTCTCACTGCCCCAGAGCTTGCCGATGGCGGCTTCGAGACGCACGTCAGCATTCTTGTCCTTGTCCACGAGGGCGGAGACATAACGCACGACGCTTTCCATGGCGAAGGTGTCCGCCGCCATGCGACTGATCTTGTCCGCCACGGCCGCATGACGACCGATGGGCTGTCCCCATTGCTCGCGAGACTTTGCCCAGCGAGTGCTGATGTCGAGGCAACGCTTCGAAAGCCCCGCGCAAGCGGCTGGAAGCGTGATGCGCCCGGTGTTGAGCGTGGTGAGGGCGACCTTCAAACCGCGACCAACACCACCAAGCACATTCTCCACCGGCACGCGGACGTTCTCAAAGCGGATGACGCCGTTGTAGAGCGCTTTCAGCCCCATGAAGCGGCAGCGGTTCACGATCTCGACGCCGGGCCATTTCGTTTCGACGATGAAGGCGGTGGTGGCGTGCGGTTTATCAGGGAGTGGCGTGCGTGCCATGACGATGATGAGGCCCGCTTTGGTGCCGTTGGTGCACCAGAGCTTCTCGCCATTGAGGATGTAGTGATCGCCATCGAGCTTCGCTTCCGTCTTCATGCGGGCGGGATCAGAGCCGACTTCGTTTTCCGTGAGGGCGAAGGCACTGATCACACCGCTGGCACAGCGTGGGAGGTATTTGGCTTTTTGCTCGTCCGTGCCGAAAAGGATGAGCGGCTGTGGAGCGCCGATGGATTGATGCGCGGAGAGCAGCGCCGCGAGATTTCCACAGCGGGAGCCGAGCAGCATGGCGGCGCGGGAGTAATTCGTCTGCGAGAGACCGAGGCCGCAATGCTTGACGGGGATCTTGATACCGAAGGCACCGATCCGGGCGAGCTCGTCGAGCAGCACGTCGGGTATCTCGCCGGTGGCGTCGATGGCATCGGGATCGGCGTGTTTATCCAAAACGGCCTCCAGGCGGTGCAGGAAGGCATCGCCCTGATCGCGATCCTCGAAGCTTTGTTTTGGGAAGGGCAGCAGGCTGGTGAAATCCGGCTCGCCGAAGAAAAGCCCTGCGGCGAGGCCAGTGTTCCGCCGTTCATCGCGGGCGGCTTCCGCCATTTCCAGGGCGGCTCGCTGGCCCGCGTTCATGCGGGAGGTGTCGATGAGGGTTTTCGACTCGGCGGGAATCAGGGTGGTGTTCATGGCCGTGGGTGGTTGTTGCAGGCTTTGACCGCGACCGCCGGGCGAGACTCAAAAAAATTCACACTCTTTCCGATCTCCACTCCCTGCTTTGATTGCTGCCCGGAGAAGCTGCGCAGAAACCCTGATGTGCCGCTGGAAATCCCTTACCACCCCCGTATCATCGCCCACATGATCCCCGCCCCCCTTGCCCGTTTTTCGCTTTCTCTGGCGCTCCTTACCGCGCTGGCGCTGCCCCTTGCAGGCCAGGAGGCCTCGCCACCGCCCGCCCCGCCGCCGCCGGGATCGAAAACGCCCATTCCGGATGATGTTCTTGGGGATGAGCATGTGAGAGAGGAGTTCGGCGTAAACGAATTCACCACGCCCTCCATCCGCAAGCTGTTCGACATGCTGAGCAAGGTGGGAAAGCTGAAGTATGACGAGTTGAAGCGCCCGTTTACCGACAAGACGCCGGCGGATCGTGTCATCGTCTCGCTCGGACTCGGCACGCTCATCGCCGATGGCTTTCTGATCGTTCAGACCGAGAAGGTGGACGAGATGGAATTCGTCGGCCGTGCCATGATTAAATACGGCAAGGCCCTCGGTGCCGGCGGCCGGATGAACAAGCACACCCAGAGCTTGTTTGAACACAGCCTCCGCGGTGAGTGGGATGACCTCAAAGAGGAACTCGCCCGCACCCAGGCCGATGTGGAAGCGGAGATGGTCATGCTTCGGGATGTCGATATCGCCCACCTCATCAGCCTCGGCGGATGGTTGAGGGCGCTGGAGATGTCCACCAAGACCATCGCGATGGACTATGCGGAGGAAAAGACCCGCCAGCTCACGCGGCGCGACATTCTCGAATACTACCTCAGCAGCCTCGACAGCCTGCACCCTTCTCTTTTGAAGAACCAGAATCTCATCGACCTGCGCAAGGGAATTGAAGAGATGATGCCGATGGTCGATGTGCCGGAAGGCAAGGCCCTCACCCACGACGAGATCAAGAAGCTGAGCGAAAAGGCCTCCGCGCTCTCGCACATCATCACCGACAAGATGAAGGGCTGATGCCCTGCGCACCGCCCGATCCCCACGCCTCATGTCCAGCCCCACCCCGGAACAACGCCAGCAAATCGCCGCCTGGGCTGCTGAAGGTGCGAACCTGAACCAGATTCAGGACCGCCTCCGCAGCACCTTTGGCCTCACACTCACCTACATGGAGACCCGCCTGCTCATCCTCGAGCTGGGCGTGAAAATTCAGGAAAAGCCCCGTGAGAAGCCTCCAGAGGAGGAAAAGCAGCCCGAGCAAGCCCCGACACCTGCCGAAGGTGACGTGCAGGACACGGAATTCGAGGCACCAGCGGCTTCTGAAGCTCCTGCTGGCTCCTTGAGTGTCACAGTGGATGAGATTCCCCTTTCAGGAGCGGTGATCAGCGGGCAGGCGACCTTCAGCGATGGCACCACCGCCATGTGGTTCATGGATCAAATGGGCCGCTTCGGCATGCGGGGTCCCGCTCCAGGCTACCAGCCGCCACAGGCCGACATTCCCGCCTTCCAGGCTGAACTCGACCGCCTCCTCACCCTTCGCGGTTTCTAATCCTCCCACGCCCCATGCTGCTGATCATCGACAACTACGATTCCTTCACCTACAACCTCGTGCAATACTTCGGCGAGATGGGGGCCGTCATGGAGATCCGGCGCAACGATCAGGTCACCCTGGATGAAATCGAGAAGCTCAAACCGGATCACATCTGCATCTCTCCCGGCCCCTGCACGCCAAAAGAGGCTGGCATCAGTTGCGCCGTCATCGAGCGTTTTGGCAAATCCACGCCGTTGCTTGGCGTCTGCCTCGGCCATCAAGCCATCGGCCATGTCTTCGGCGGAGACGTCGTGCGGGCGGACAGGCTGATGCATGGCAAGACCTCGATGATCCGCCATCACGGCACCTCGGTGTTCAAAAACATGCCGGAGCCCTTCGAGGCCACGCGTTACCATTCCCTGATGGTGAAACGCGCCACCCTGCCCTCCTGCCTGGAAATCACCGCCACATGCAGTGACGACGAATCGGAGATCATGGGCCTTCGGCACAAGGAACTGCCCATCCACGGGGTGCAGTTCCATCCAGAGTCCATCCTCACCCAGGATGGCAAGAAGCTGCTTCGTAACTTTTTGGAGATGTGAGGCTTCTCTCGCTCTGAATGTTCGATGTTGAATGTTCAACGTTCGAGGTGCTAACTCAGACCAAGACCCCATGCCAGACTCCTCCGCCCTCCGCGACGCGCTGAACCAGTCGCCGAATAATCTCTCGCTGCTGCTTCTTCACGGCCGCTCCTGCCTGGAGGAAATGAAGCTCGATGAGGCACGTGCCACCTTCGGTCGTGCGCTCGAGCTCTCCCCGGATCACACCGATGCCCAGCTCGGCATGGCCCGCGTGCTCTTTCTGGAGGGGGAAACCTCCGGTGCCGCCGTCCGGGCCGAGCGGGTGCTCTTCCTCGAGCCTGAAAACGCCCAGGCGCATCTGCTGCTCTCCCGCGTTTACCTGGCCGAAGGGGATCGCAAGAAGGCCGTCGAGCATTTTGACCATGCCGCGCAGATCGCCGGCACGGTGAGTGATCCCACACTGGAACGCGAACTGGGCCGCACCGTCCGCGATGCCCGCAAAACCGCCCCGGCACCCGCTCCTGAGCCTGCCAGCTCTGAGCCAGCCAATGGAGCCGATGCGGATGAATTTAGCGAAGAGGCCTTCGTGGACCCTCAAGGCGACTGGCGTCCGGAGACCTTCTTTGGCCCCGATGACCCGAATCGCAGCACGCTCACCTTTGACGACGTCGGCGGTATGGATGAGCTGAAAGAGGAGATCCGGCTGAAAATCACCTACCCGCTTCAGTTTCCCGATCTCTACAAAGCCTACGGACGCAAAACCGGCGGGGGCATCCTCGTCTATGGCCCGCCTGGCTGCGGCAAGACGCTCATCCTCCGCGCCGTCGCGGGCGAAGTGGCCTGCAATTACCTCGTCGTCGGCCTTCACGAGGTCTTCGATCCCTACTACGGCAACCCGGAGCGCAACCTCCACCAGTTCTTCGAAACCGCCCGGGCCAATGCGCCTTGTGTGATGATCTTCGATGACCTCGACAGCCTTGCGCAGGATCGCCGTCAGATCCGCGAGAGCCAGATGCGCAGCCTCGTGAACCAGTTCCTGCATGAGATGGATGGCATCCGCAGCGAGAACCAGCGCGTGCTCGTCATTGGAGCGACCAACCAGCCCTGGGCGCTCGATCCGGCCTTCCGCCGTCCCGGTCGCTTTGATCAGGCCATCTTTGTGCCCCCGCCGGATGCACCGGCCCGTGCACAGATCATTGACCTCCTCGCCAAGGACAAACCGATGGCCGATTTCGACACCGCTTCCCTTGTGGAAGCCACCGAAGGTTTCACCGGAGCCGATTTGAAATGGGTCTTTGATCGTGCCGCGGAACTCGCCCTCTCCGCCGCCATTCACAGTGGCAAGCCGGTGCCCATCAGTCTCGATCTTCTCCTGGCCGTGGCCCGCAAGCATACACCGAGCACGGAAGGCTGGTTCGAAGGCGCTCGAAATCATGCGAGCGAGCAGCCAAGTCCCGACGGTTTCTTCAACGAGGTCCGCAAATTCCTCGCCGCGCCCTCGAATGCCAAGAAAGAGCGCTGAGCGCCCGCCCGGCTTTCATTTCTTCTCCAGCACCATCAGGAACTGTCCAGCCTGCGGATTCGTCTGCATC
>JBKCXA010000484.1:0-5503 GCA_046316935.1 Prosthecobacter sp. | reverse complement strand
GCGAATGTGGCTGCCGTCCACATCAGCATCGGTCATGATGATGATTTTGTGGTAGCGGAGCTTTTCGAGATTGAAGCTGCCCTCCACCTCGCTGTCGCCACCAATGCCGGTGCCGATGGCAGTGATCATGGTTTGGATTTCCTTGTTCGCGAGCACCTTCTCGAGGCGGGCCTTCTCGGTATTGATGAGCTTTCCACGCAGCGGCAGGATGGCCTGATTGTGACGATTGCGGCCCATTTTGGCGGAGCCACCGGCGGAGTCACCCTCGACAATGAACAGCTCAGTCTTCGACGCATCGCGCTCGGAGCAATCGGCGAGCTTGCCGGGCAGGCCGCCGCTGCTCATCGCGTCCTTGCGGATGGCCTCGCGTGCACGGCGGGCGGCCTCGCGGGACTTCGCGGCGATGATGATGTTCTTGATGATCTCCAGCGCCATGTCCGGATTCTCGTCAAAGTAACGCAGCATGCCCTCATACACGATGGAGTTCACCACGCCTTCGACTTCGCCGTTCACGAGCTTCACCTTCGTCTGCGAATTGAAGCGCGGATGCGGGTGCTTCACGCTCAGCACGCAGATCATGCCCTCGCGGCAGTCGTCACCCTCGATCTCCGGCATCTTCTCTTTGAAGGACTTCGGATTGGTGGTGATGTATTGCTTCACCGCCTTCGTGAGCGCCGTTTTCAGGCCTGAGTAGTGGGTGCCAAAGTCAGGATTCGGGATGGCATTGGCAAAGCAGAGCGTCTGCTCGCTGAGGCCTTTGTTATACTGGATGACGCAATCCACGAGGATGAACTTCTTCTTGTCCTCCAGCATCACTTCACGGCGGCCCGCGATGACGATCGGCTCCGGATGCACCTTGTCCTTGCCCTCGCCGAGCTCGTTCACGAACTGCTTCACGCCATCGACATAGATGAGCACTTCGCTGCGCGGTGTTTCGCCGCGTTCGTCCGACAGATGAATCGTGATGCCAGGATTCAGGAAGGCCAGCTCACGGAGGCGGGTGCGCAGGCGGTCAAAGACGAAGTTCGTCGTGATGGTGAAGATCGTCGCATCCGGGAAGAAGGTGATCTTCGTGCCCGTGCGCTTCGGATCATCGAGATCGCCCAGCACCTTCAGCGGTTCCGTGGTGATGCCACGCTCAAAGCCGATGGCGTAGATCTTGCCATCGCGATAGACCTCGCACTTGAACCAATCGGAAAGGGCATTCACGCACTTCGCGCCGACGCCGTGCAGACCACCGGAGAACTCATACGCTCCATCGCCGAACTTGCCGCCCGCATGCAGATTGGTGAGCACCAGTTCCACGGTCGGCATGCCCTTCGGGTGCATCTCCACCGGAATGCCACGGCCATCGTCCTCGATGCTGATGGAGCCGTCCGTGTGAATGTTGATCCAGACGTTTTTGCAATTTCCCGCGAGATGCTCGTCTATCGAGTTGTCCACCACCTCGAACACGCAGTGATGCAGGCCGCGTTCATCCGTTTCACCGATGTACATGCCGGGCCGCATGCGCACGGCCTTGAGGCCTTCCAAGTGCTGGATTTGTTCGGCACCGTAAGCCTGGTCAGCAGCAACGGCGGTGGAGTTTGATCCCGTGGAATCAATGATGTCGTCTGGCATAAAAAAGTCTGAGAAACCCTCACCGAATTCCGTCCAAGAATTCCCTTCGGAAAATGTGCCCGGTGAAGGCGGTTTCAGACTAGCAAGATGCCCCCTGCGGCAAAGGCTTTTTTAACTCGAAAAGGGCCTTTTTTGTCCTTGTTCTGACGGGTCGGAAAAGCAGGCAAAATCACGATTCGGCTTTCTGCATCTGCCGAACGAGTTTCAGGCAGCAAAGGAGCGGGATCGCGCCAAAGAAACCGAAGCAGCAGTCGATGAACCGCCAGGCGAGCGGGATGCCGCGAATCTCACCGCAGATGAGGGCCAGCGGAAACACCGCCGCGCAGCAAACCAGGCCCGTCCTCAGCACCCAGGCGTTGGCGATGGGATCACGCCAGGGACCGATGAAGAAGAACGCGATCATGATGTGCCCAAAGGCCAGCCAGTCCGTGCCGTAGGCGATGAAGGGAAAGGCTTGATCCGTGACCTCGAGCCCGTGCCACACATGGCCTATCCACCACGCGAGGCCGCTGTGCCCGGCAAGGTTCGCGTGGTCCTGAATCCCCATCCAGGCACCGAGTAGCCGCAGCTCATGCAGCAGCGGAAACGCCGTGATGCCGCTGAGGAGCAATCCGACGATGAAAAAGCCCAAGACAAGGCGGTAGCGGAACAGCAGTGTTTTCATCAGGGTGGTGAGGCAAATGAAGCTGCGAGCCCGAGGATCCGTTCACCGGCACTCACTGGACACCGTCAGCGGAAAGCACGGCAGCATGTGCGATGTTGATACGGTCTGCCCCGCTCTGGCAAAACATTCATCGGCTATTTTGGCACCGGTTCCTTAACCGGCAAGGATCATGGCAACCCGCACCCCGCGCATCCGCGTGAATCAGAAGGCGGCAAAAGGATGCTGGCGACTGACCGCCCACAGTTCGAAGGACGGCCGCTTCCTGCTTACTTCACCAAAACGAGGTAAGTGGCCTGCCGGGTGCGCTCGATGAGGGCAGATTCGCCACTGGCGGGCGGGGGCGCGGTGACGCCGGTGACCTTTTTGAGAAGCGCGGTCAGTTCGGCGCTTTTCACCGCATAGCTTACGTTGTCGCTATTGAGGCGCGCGACGATGACACCGGCCACAGAACCGTTCTTTGCGTTTACGAGAGCTCCTCCTGAGTTTCCGGGGCCGACAGGCACAGTGGTCTGGTAGCGGTCTTTTTCATCGCGATAGCCGGTGAGGCTGCTGACGCGACCATCGATGAATTTTGGCTCCACGCCCTGCTGGGTGGCACGTGGGAAACCGATGGTGAAGACGCTGTCTCCCATCGCCAGCGGCGCAGAGTCCACCGCGAGCCAGGCGACAGGTTTTTCCTGGATGCGGAGCAGAGCGAGATCTCTCTCTGCATCAATTTCGACGACCTCTGCCTGCAAGATACGGCCGTCGGCGCCTCGCACGTCCACACTGCTCGCGTCATCGACCACGTGCTCGTTGGTAATGATCCAGCCGTCTGGAGAAACACAGAACCCGGTTCCATTACCCCGATAGCCTCCCTCGCGGAGAAACTCCGCTGTCTCGCCCCGTTGGGGCTCCTGCGGCCTGCCAAAGACCGCCTCATGAATGATATCCGGCGACTTTCCACCGAGCCAGTGATGCACCGTCTTGTTTTCTGCCGCGAGAACCCTCAAGCGGTCTTTGAAAAAGGCCTCGTAATCCTTCGGGTCGTTGTCGCGATCCGCGTCGGTGCAGAGCTTTTCGTGCTCGTCATCGACGGAAAGAATCAGCTGAACCAATTGCTCAGCCATTTTTTCATCACCACGGGTGAGCACCTTGGCGAAGTATTCGCGGAAAACCTCCTTGCCCTTCCGGATCCGGTCTTTCTCAGCCTGCTGCTCCTTCCGCCAGGCCTCCTGGGCAGGCGCGGTCTGCTTGCTCGCTGTGACAAAGACCGCGTAAGCATCATTCTCCTTGGCTTTCTTGGACATCACATCCAGCGCCCACCAAGCGGCGCCGAATCCAAGGAGAATTGCCACACCAATCACCAGTTTGACCTTGCCTCCCGACTCTTCCGGAATCGGCGCCGTGGGACTACGAGGACGTGGTGCACGCTGAGGACCGGCTGGTGGCCCGACAGGACGACCAGCAGGAGGCGGAGCACGGTTTGGCTGGGGCGGCTGGGCTGCTTGTGGCTGGGCTGCTTGTGGCGGTGCCACGGTGACCGGATGCGCCTGAACCACCGGGATGGCATGCACGCTGGCATCGACGAGAAAAGTTTGCCGACAAAACGGACACTGCACCTGCATCTGAGACCCCGAGGGCGGCAGGGCGAGCACTTGATGACAAAAAGGGCACTGGAACTGGAGTGTCATGGCGAATTGACGGAATTCAGGCTCGAATTTTAAGCCGGTGCGCAGCTCGATTGATAGAGGAAAATGAGCCTGCTGGTCTTCCTCACTTCACCGGCACCCACTGCACGCCATCGGCCACGACGTGGCCGTCCGTGCCGGTGGTCTCGACGAGCACGGAGGCATCGGTGCCAAACTCAAAGGTGCCCAGCGGCTCGCCGGTGGCACCGGGAGGCGAGGGCTTCTTTTCGTTCACGACGGTGGTCTTGCGGCCGGAGGCATGGATGACGGTCACGGGCACGTTCGAGGCGCGGTTGTTGTTCGGCGTGTAGGCAAAGAAGACCTCGTATTGGCCTGCTTTCGGCAGCTTCGCGACGAAGAGCATGCTCTTCCGGCCTTTGTCGGCATTGCCATCGTGGGCGTAGCCATCGCCGATGAATTTCGTGGCGGCGCCGCCTTCGCTCCAATCGCCTGTTTTGACCGCCTGGGTGTCATCGACGACCACGCCGTCCATTTTCTTCGGGTCGACGCCACGAGAGGACTTGGGGCCGTCGTAATGCAGCACCTGGCCGTCCTGAAGAAGGCGGTCGCGCAGCTTCGGATAGGCCACTTGCTGCACCGGCAGCTTGTCCTCGATGGCGAAGACGGCGGCGGTGGCCGCTGTCTGGCCGAGGATCATGAAGACGGGCTCCATGCGGATCGAACCATACGCGATGTGGCTGGCGGACATGGCCACGGGCACGAGGAGATTGCTCCCCTGCCCTTTCTTTGGAACGAGCGAGCCGTAGGCGATCTCATACGGGCCGTTCGTGCTCACGCCGATGTCGCCCTCGTTTTGCACATAGCCCTCGGGCGTGATGTAGCGCTGCACGTTGTGGCTGTCGATCGTGTAGCTGCCCATGCCGATGGAGGATGGCGTGGGCTTCTTCTTGCGCAGCTCGTTCTCGGTCATGACGTAGTCGCCGATCAGGCGGCGGGCCTCGCGGATGTAGAGCTGGTGGCTCCAGTTGCCGTTGTCGGTGAACTCATCCTTCGGCAGGCCCCATTCGCGGAGTTCGTTTTGCACCTTCGCTGGCACTCGCGGGTCGTTCGCCACGAACCACAGCAGGCCCTGCTGATAGCGGCGATGCTCCGCGATGATCTCACGGCGCTTCTCGTAGCTGGCCTCGGGGTAGTCGTAGTTCATGCCGATGTTGTCGAAGCTGAACGGGCCATGATTGTTGGTGTCCGTCTTGAAGTTCGGGATGGGATCGAACTTCTCAAAGAACTCGCCCCAGCCGGTGTTGAGCACGCGGAGGAGGATTTCGTATTGCGAGGCATCGTAACCGTCCGGCTTCGGAAATGGGATACGGTTCTCCGGCACGTTCGTGTAGCAGGAGCGGAAGCAATAGGCCTGCACCCGCTTGTCGCCCTCGCCGAATTTGCCCACGTCCTCCGTGCTCACGCGAGGCAGCACGCCGCTCTTCGGATCGCCAGGCACTTTGTAGGGGCTGATTTTGTCCTTCACCGCGCCGAAGTGATGGCGGTGATGCAGCACGCCGACCTGGATGCCATTGTGCTCCTCGCCATA
>JBKCXA010000483.1:0-2127 GCA_046316935.1 Prosthecobacter sp. | reverse complement strand
AGCTTTTTGCCGGTGAGCGGATCGAAGCTTTCCACCTTGTTGCAGCCGGCGAGCACGGCCTGGACCTTGCCAGCGGCCGTCACGATGCCGGGCGAGGCATAATTGGCCACCGGCGGGCGGTCCTGCTGCCAAACGATCTCGCCGGTGAGTTTGTTCAGGCCGGTCATCTTGCCACCGCCGCGATGATCGGCGGAGACGAGCACGATGTTTTGATAAATCACCGGCGAGGAGCCAAAGCCCTGATGCACCTGGAAATCGCACACGCGACGCTGCCAGAGCTGCTTGCCCTTCAAATCGAGCGCGGTGGTGAAAACAGCACCGTCGTTGAGGAAGTTCACGTAAAGCCGCTCGCCATCGCTCACGACATCGGAGGAGGCCTGCGAGGAGATTTTGTGGCCTTTCGTGTTGAGGTTCCCGCGATGCACCACGGTCTCCCAACGCGATTTGCCCGTCGCACGATCAAAACTGAGCACGAGTTGCTCCTCCGTCTCCACATCCGCCGTCGCCAGCAGCACCTGATCACCGATGACAATCGGCGAACCATGCCCACGACCACGCACAGCGGCCTTCCAGACGAGGTTTTCGGTTTCGCTCCACTTCACCGGCAGTTTTTGGCCGGGAGCTGCATGACCATCGCCGGTGGGGCCACGCCACGCAGGCCAGTCGGCGGCAAGAATGGACGATGAGAGAATGGCGGAGGCGAGAAGAATGGAGCGGGTGATCATGAAGACAGCATCATACGCAGCCGGAGGCGGCGCGTTGTCATTTGGCTGGCGGCACCGTTCCGAGCACCTTCATCACCTCCAGCCTGCCTTCGTTGAAAAGCTGGATGCCATCGGCACCGGCGGCATACCACTTGGCGGCGCGGGACTTGTATTGATCGAGGGTGAAGACCTCGCGCACCGGCGGCTTCATCTTGCCTTCGGCGATGGCTTTGTCCTCCGCGGGCGTGCGATCATGACCGGAAAGCGTGGCCTCCTCACCAAACAAGATGGCGCAGCCGCTGCCCTTGGCCTTTTGCACAAAGGGCGCGAGGTCAAACTCGTAGCCCCCGAGCGTGTGCTGGGCGATGACGAGATAATCGAGCAGGCCTTCCTTCAGCCAGGTGTCGATGTCGCAGCCGTGCGCGAGGTATTGCTTCCAATCGACGCGAGCGCTCAGGCCCAGGTGGCGTTTTTTCTCCGATCCAGCCTCGTTGAGCAGTTTGCGCACGTCACGCAGAAAGCCGGTCATGATGTCAGCGCGTAGTTGCAGCCAGCGCGGATCATCCGCGGCGATCTCACGCGGGTCCTGGCCATGCTTCGCTTTGAACGCGGCAATGAGCGGCTCCTCGTAGCCGAAGCAGGGCGGATGGCGGAGGAAGTCGAGATTGATGCCGTCGATGTCGCGTTCCGCGGCCTCGCGGAGGATGCCGAGCTTGAACGCACGCACCTCGGGGAAGGCATACGAGAGCTTCGTCTGGTCCTCGCCCTTTTTTCCACGCACGCGGAACTCCGGATGCTGCCACCAAAAGGTGCTGTTGAGCATGCGCGGCAGCGATTCGCCCATCCAGCTCGCGGGATAGTCGCCATTCATGCGCAGCGAGGCGTAGCAAGTCATGCCAGCCTCATGACAGGCCTCCGCAACCACCTTCAATGTGTCCACGCCATCCGCCGCGAGCTTCTGCAACGTCTCCGCCGCCAGCTTGTCGCCGCGACGTGGAAACTCGGTCACACCCGTGCCGATCAGCTCGCAGGTCTTCGAGGGGAAATTCACGCGACTACCCGCCGCGATGCACCACTCGAAGACACCCACCTGCGTGTCGCGAAAGCGCCGCATCTGATTCCTCAGATCCTCCGCCGTCTTGTAGCGGCCACTGTGGAAGGAGCTGAAGCCGTCGTCATTGATGACAAGCAATTTGTCGCCGTTGCGCGGCTTTGGTGGCTCGGCGTGAAGGATTGGCACGAGGGCAAGGAGCAGGCAAAGACGACGCATGGTTCAATTCGGTTTTGATTTGGCCTCCGCTGCTTTTTTCTCAGCAGCGAGGCGGCCAGGTGTTTTCGGACGAAGCACGAGATTTTGCTGTGGAGGCAGTTTGGCAGCGAAAGTGGTCCATTCGGGCTGTGTGCCGTCTTTGACCGACCATAG
>JBKCXA010000482.1:0-11750 GCA_046316935.1 Prosthecobacter sp. | reverse complement strand
GGCGGGTTTCTCCTTCTTCACGGCCGCGTTCACGAGGGCCACCTCCGCCGCGGCCTGCTTCGCCCGCTTTTCCTGGTAGTAGCTGTAGTTCCCGGCGCACTCGTGGATGCGGCCGTGGCCTTCAAAGGCGATCAGGCGGTCGCACACACGGTCGAGAAAGTAGCGATCATGGCTCACCACGAGCACGCAGCCGCCGAAGGCCAGCACTGCCTCCTCCAGCACACGCATGGTGGCGAGGTCGAGATCGTTCGTCGGCTCATCGAGAATGAGGAAGTTGCCACCGCGTCGGAGGATTTTGGCCAGCAGCACACGGCTTTGCTCGCCGCCGCTCAGTTCCTTCACGCGCATCGTGACACGTTCATCGGTGAAAAGGAAGCGCTTCAAGTAGGTGCGCACATGCAGCTTCTCATCGCCGAACTGCACGAAGTCGCTGTTCGGCCCCGCCACCTCCTCCATCACGCTCTTTTCGGGATCGAGCAGCAGGCGCTGCTGATCGACGTAGTTGAAGACGGTGCGCTTGCCGATCACCACCGAGCCTTCGTCCTGCTGCTGCTCGCCCATGAGGAGGCGCAGGAGCGTCGTTTTGCCGAGACCATTGCGCCCGATGATACCGGTGCAGGTGCCCGGCTCGAAACTGAGGTTGAGATGGCTGAAAAGCCAGCGGTCGCCAATGTGCGCGCCGATATCTTTGGCCTCCACAATGGTGTTCGCGAGTGCCGGGGCTGGCGGGAGGATCAGATCCATCACCAGTTCCTCCTCCGGCGCATCCATGGCCGCCACGCGATCAAACTCATCCAGCCGCGTGCGGGCCTTGCTGCGCTGCGCCTTCACCCCCGCACGCACAAACTCCAGCTCCTTCCGCAAGAAGGCCTGGCGACGACGCTCGGTGTTCATCTCCACGGATTCACGCAGCGCCTTGCTCTCCAGATACGCGCTGTAATTGCCCGGATGGCTGTAGATGCGGGCATCGTCGATCTCGATGATGCGCGTGGCGATGCGGTCGAGGAAGTAGCGGTCGTGCGTGACAAAGAGCACCGCGCCGCTGAAGTCGCGCAGGAACTTCTCCAGCCACTCGATGGACTCGGCGTCGAGATGGTTCGTCGGCTCGTCGAGCAGCAGCAGGTCCGGCTGGGCCACGAGCGTGCGGGCGAGAGCCACGCGACGCTTCTCACCACCGGAGAGACCTTTCACCAGGCGATCTCCAGCGGGCAGACCGAGCTCATTCATCGCGGTGGTGATGTGCGTCTCCACGCCCCAGCCATCGTGAAGCTGGATCTGGTGCAGCAAATCAGCCTCCTGCTCCGGTTTGTAGTCGCCGGACTCGTAGCGTGAAACCATGTCGAGCAGCGCTTTCGCACCCGAGCGGACGTTTTCGAGCACGGTGGCCTCCTCATCGAGGGTGAACTCCTGCGCCAGGTAGCCCGTGATCATGCCGTTGCGACGCGAGACCGTGCCGCTGTCCGGATTCTCCACACCGGCGATGATGCGCATCAAGCTGGTCTTGCCGCTGCCATTGCGTCCCACGAGGCCGAGCTTCTCGCCCTCATGCACGCTCATCGTGGCATCATTGAAGACCTGCTGCAGACCGAATTGCAGGCGCAGGTCCTTCGCGGAGATGACAGCTGGGGTGGTGGGTGACGACATGGGGGGCGTGCTCCGTAGCCAGTTCACCGCGGGAATAAACACTTTCATGCCAGAATCAGCCCATTGCCTCGCTTCTGCGTCCAAAAAACGCGCCCGGAAGATTTCATCGGGAGCAAATGATAAAAAAAATTGGACAGATTGCCCGCTATCCCGGTAATCTGTTTTTCCAGCGTAATCACGCCTGCATTTTTCGCCCCATCCTATGCCCCGATTCCATTACATCGCTCTCGACCAGAACGGCCAGGAGACCGCCGGAGATCTGGAAGCCGCCTCCGAAGCGGATGCCTACAACCAGCTCCGCGCCAGCGGCTACTACCCCACTCAGGTCGCGGCCGAGGGGGCTGGTCAGGCGGCTGCGATCAAAAAACGCGTCAAATCTACCTCAAAAGGCAAGGACAAGGTGGTCCGCGTGGGTGCCAACGCCCGCGTCAAAGGCAAGGTGCTGATGATTTTCACCCGCCAGCTTGCCACGCTGATCGACTCCGGCCTGCCCCTGCTGCGCGGCCTGACCGTGCTTGGCCGTCAGGAGCCGATTCCGGTCATGAAGGCGACGATCAACACCCTCGCCGAGAACGTGCAGACCGGCTCCACCTTCTCCGAGAGCCTTCCGCAGTATCCGCGCATCTTCAACATACTGTATGTGATCATGGTGAAGGGTGGTGTGCTCGGTGGTGTGCTGGAGCTCGTCCTGAACCGTCTTGCCGAGTATCAGGAGAAGGCGCAGAAGCTGAAAAACAAGATCGTTGCCGCGATGGTTTACCCCATCATCGTGATGTGCATCGCATCTGGCATCATGGTTTTCCTCATGCTGGTCATCGTTCCCCGGTTCGAGACCATCTTCGAGGACATGCTCGGATCGAAGGAAAAGCTGCCGGAACTGACAAAATGGGTCATCGGCTTCTCCCGCTGGATGTGGGAATACATCTGGTACATCATCGCCGTGGTGGTGACGGTCTTCCTCTCCTGGCGCGCCATGGCCGCGACAAAAGGCGGACGCCAGTGGATCGACGGCATGAAGCTGAAACTGCCGCTCTTTGGCGATGTGCAGCGCAAGACTGCCATCTCCCGCTTCACCCGCACCCTGGGCACCCTGGTCACCTCCGGTGTGCCGATTCTACAGGCACTGAACATCACCCGTGACACCGCCGGCAACGTCATCGTCTCCAACGCCATCATGAAAGTCCATGACGCGGTGAAAGAAGGTGAGTCCATGGTGGGTCCTCTTGAAGCAAGCAACGTCTTCCCGCCGATGGTGATCTCCATGGTGGACGTGGGTGAGGAGACCGGCCAGCTCCCTGAGATGCTGCTCAAAATCGCCGACGTTTACGAGGACGAGGTGGACAACTCCGTCTCTGCGCTCACCTCGATGCTGGAACCGCTCATGATCGTCGTGCTGGCCCTCGTGGTGGGCGTGATCGTGATGGCGCTCTTCCTTCCGCTCATCGACGTCATTAAAAACCTCAGCGGTGGTGGCGGGGGCTAGGCCTAAACCCGCTCGCCGTCCAACAGCTCTCCCCTGCTTTGCCATGAAAATCCCCGTTCGTTTCCGCCGGGAATCCGGCTTCACATTGATCGAAATGATGATCGTCATCGCGATTATCGTCGTCCTGGCCGCCCTGACCATCGGTGGCTACAACTACGCCATGCGTGGATCAAAACGCCGCACAACCGAGGCCACGATGACAGCCATCCAGTCCTCCCTGGAGCGTTATTTTGACAAGTTTGGTGAGTTTCCCGAACCCGTCTCCGCAGATGAAACGATCGAGGTGATGCCGAAAAAAAGTTACCGCATCGGTGGTGCGAAGTGCCTCTATCAGGCACTACGCGGGGATGGTTATGATGCCATCTTGGGGGCGGCGAACAGCGTCGCGGGCGGCGGTGGCTCAGCAGCTTCAGATGGCAATTTCGACGACACCGAGATTCCCAACATCCTCTTCAAGGACATGCCCAACACCATGTGGCGCCGGATTAACCAGCAGCATTACATCATCGTGGACGGTTTCTCCCGCCCGTTTCAATACGTCAAGGCGGCCCCGGTGAACACCGGAGCGACAGGTAGCAATGGAAACAATAACAACAGCCAGGCCACCACCATCAACACCACCTATGACTTGTGGTCCTACGGTGAGGATGAAATCAACATTAATACCCGGTCTATTGAAACCATCGAAAACGAGGCTCTCGCCAATAAGTGGATCAAAAACTGGTAGCCAAAGTTCCCGGTTGAGAGTTTGACCGTCCGCTGACATTGCTGCTTCATGCCCATCGGACTTGCCATCGCAGCCATTCTTTCGCTCTTCGCCAGTTTCTGGGCGTTGAACGTGGCGCGTGACCCGCGTGTCTGGCGCCTCTGGTGGATGGACCTGCTTGGCGTGCTTGATGTGGATACGGACCGCGAGGTGCGCAGGATTCAGGAGCAACACATGTCCTTCATGTGCTACCTGCTCTTCCTCCTTCTCCTGGCCACCAGCTTGAGCGGCGCCTTCTGGACGGTGGATCTGGTGCGTGAATACAAACGGGAAAAAACCCGCTTCGAGCGGGAGCTGAATCTGAATCGCGACGAGATCAACAAAGTGCAGAGCAAGCCACAGGGCCTCAGGCGCTGAGCCGGCTGTTTCACAGGCTGAATTCCCGATTGCAAGCTCCCGGCTTCGCGGGCATGGACAACGGCTCTCTCATGAACCGCCAGGAAAACCTCGAAACTTTCTTCCGCGACGGCAAGACCGTCATTCTGCCCATTGACCACGGCTGTGCCATTCCCGTGCCCGGGCTCGAAAATCCCTTCGCCATGGTCGAGAAGGTCAACGAGTTCGTGGATGGCTACGTCATGAACCTCGGTGTGGCGCTCCGCGCTGGAGACATCCTCGCAGGCAAGGGCATCTGCCTCCGGGCGGACGTGTACAACACCCGCACCGAGGGCCATGGAGCCGGAAGCATCGGCATGTGGAACTGCGAGGACGCCGAAATGGTCGGTGCCAATGCCGTCATGAGCATGCTCTACCCCGGCATCGCCTACGAGAACATCAACTTCCAAGAAAACGCCGACCTCATCCGCGGCAGCATGGACACCGACATTCCGGTGATCATCGAAGCACTGCCCCACGGCCTCGGTGTGAAGGACAAATACACCTGCGAGAACATCCAGTTCGCCACCCGCCTCGCCGCGGAAATTGGCGCAGATGTCGTGAAGACGCCGTATCCAATCGATGCCAAGTCCCCGGATGACTTCCGCCGCATCGTCGAGAACTGCTTTGTGCCCATCATCATCCTCGGCGGCCCTGCCATGAACGATGACACGGACCTCCTCAAAACCGTCGAGGACGCCATGGAGGCCGGCGCCGCCGGCATTGCCATCGGACGCAACGTCTGGCAGCACAAGAACCCAGCCGCCATTGCTCGCAGCCTCGCCGCCATCGTGCATGAGGACGCGTCCGCGCTGGAGGCCCTCGCCCTTCTGAAAGAACCCGTGCGCTGAGCCAGTTTCGGCTGTCCCGCCATGAAAAAAGCCCTCGCCAGCGTTTTTGCCGTCCTCGTCCTGCCTGCCGCCGCGCAGGAGATGAAGAAATTCGACATCAATTGTGATGCCTGGGCCGCCGGAGAGGTGCCTGCAGAGGTCTTTGTGCTCGATGGAAAAGTCTCCATAGCCGAAAAAGACGGTGGAAAGGCCATCATGATCGATCCAGGCACCGAACTCGTAGAAGCCAGCGCCCAGCTCGGCGACTCCGCCACCGGCAGCGCTGTCATCCAAACCAAGGTCTTCGCCAGCAAAAAGGGCCGCAGTTCCCCCCGCTTTGGGATCAGCGTGCATGGCATGAACGGCCCCCGCCTTTATGTGAATCCTGCCAAAAAGCAGCTCGAGCTCGTTCGCGGGGATCAAACCCTAGCTTCGGTGCCCTTTGCCTGGGCTAGTGATGCCTGGCTAAACCTCCGCCTGGAGGCCAAAAAGGCCGATGGCGACAAATGGAGTGTCACCGGCAGCGTGTGGGGCGACAAGGAAACCGCACCCGCTACTCCGCAGATCAAGCACGAGCTCACCGGGCTCAAAGGGCAGGGCAAGTGCACCTTGTGGGCCACGCCTTACTCGAACACGCCGAGCTACTTCGACAGCATCCAGATCGAGGTCTAAGCCGCCGCTGCCGCCAAGTAAGCCCGCTCCACCGGCTTGACAGAACGGGCCGCCGCTCCACACAAGACGGCCCATGCCCACCGACCTCATCGCCGACCTCGAATGGCGCGGCCTGCTGAAGCAGACCAGCGACCTCGAAGCCATCCACGAAGCCCTCAAAACGCCGCAGACCTTCTACTGCGGCTTTGACCCCACCGCGGACAGCCTTCACATCGGCAACCTGCTGCCGCTCATGGCGCTGCGTCGCGTGCAGGAGCATGGGCACAAGGCCATCGCCATCCTCGGCGGCGGCACCGGCCTCATCGGCGATCCTAGCGGCAAGGCAAACGAGCGCACGCTGAACACGCCCGAAGTCGTGGCCCAGTATGTCGAAAAGATCGGCGTGCAGGTGCGCACCATCCTCGATCCGGAAAAAACCATCGTCGTGAACAACGGTGACTGGATCGGCAGCATGAGCGCCGTGCATCTGCTGCGTGATGTAGGGAAGAATTTTTCCATCTCCGTCATGCTCAGCCGCGAGAGCGTCTCCGCACGTCTGGAGAACGGCATCAGCTTCACCGAGTTCACCTACATGATCTTGCAGGCGTATGACTTCGTGAAGCTCTTTGACCTGCACGGCTGCCGTTTCCAGATCGGCGGCAGCGACCAATGGGGAAACATGGTCTCTGGTCTCGACCTCATCCGCAAAATGCGCGGTGAATCGGCGCACGTCATCACCTTCCCGCTCATCACGACGAGCAGCGGCAAAAAATTCGGCAAGTCCGAGGCCGGTGCCATCTGGATGGATCGCAACAAGACGAGCCCCTATGCTTTCTACCAGTTCTGGGTGAACAGCGAGGACCCGGACGTGCCGCGTTTCCTGCGCTACTTCACGCTGCTCTCGCTGGAAGAGATCACCGCCATCGAAGCCGAGCACACCGCCCGCCCCGAGCTGCGCAGCGGCCACAAACGTCTCGCCGCGGAGGTCACCAAACTCGTTCACGGCGAAGCGGAACTGCAAAAAGTCATCCTCGCCTCCGAAGCGCTGTTTGGCGGAGCCGATCTGGCCACCGCCGATGTGAACACGCTCATCGAGGCCACCGCCTCCGCGCCGACGTGCGAAGTCGATCTCGCCGCGATTCCGAACGTGCCCGATCTGCTCGTGCAGCTCGGCCTTGCGACCTCAAAGGGCGATGCAAACCGTCTTCTCAAAGGCGGCGGCTTCTACATCAACAACAAGCAAGTTGCCGCTGATACGCCCGCCGCCCTGACCGCCTCCGATTTCCTCGGTGGCAAGCTCTGCGTGCTCCGCAAAGGCAAGCGCAACTACGCGACGGTGCGGGCAAATTGAGCGTCCATGGCCTCGCTCCAGATCATCGCCACCCTGCGCACATGCTACACGGACAAGTTTGGCGTGCCGCGCCAGCCCGGGCTGGTGCCTGCGGCGTGGGGGGTGATCGAGTTTGAGCCTGCCTTCCGCCGTGTGGAGGCCGTGCGAGGCATCGAGGAGTTCAGCCACCTGTGGCTCATCACGCAGTTTCATCTGGTCAAAGAGGAATCAGTGTCCCTCACCGTGCGTCCGCCGAGGCTGGGTGGAAATGAGAAACGCGGGGTGTTTGCCACACGCTCGCCGTTTCGTCCGAACCGCCTCACGCTCAGCGTCGTGAAACTCGAACGCGTCGAATTCGATGGGGCGCAGGCACCGCGTCTCTTCGTCAGCGGGGTCGATCTGGTGGATGGGACTCCCGTTTTCGACATCAAACCCTACATCCGCTACGCCGACAGCGTGCCGGAGGCCCGCAGCGGCTTTGCGGATGCCGCGCCGCCTGCTCTGCCCGTCCTCTGGGAATGTGAGAGCGCTGTGCCGGATGACGTGCGTCTCATCATCGATCAATCGCTCGCCCTTCAGCCGCAGCCTTCTTACCACGACGAACCGGACCGCCTCTATGCCACGGAGATCGCCGGCTGGCGGGTGAAGTGGGTCACGAGCGAGACCGGGGCCCGTGTGCGGAGCTGTGAACGTGAACCTTGATGCTTTTACAGTCGATGCCCGATCCTACCCTGCCCGTCCGCGCCGCCACCGAGACCGCCCTTGCCCATGGCATCCGCCCCGACCGCTGCGACATCCTGCAAAACAGCAGCACACTGGTCGTGCGGCTCACTGAGACCCTGGTGGCCCGCGTGGTGCAGGATCGCGAGGGTCCGCGGCAAGGCACCGAATGGTTCGCTCGCGAAAATGCCATCGCCCTGCACCTCACGCAAAACGGTGCGCCAGTCATTCCTCTGCACCCAGACCTTCCGCCCGGCCCGCACGAGCATCTCGGCTATCCGCTCAACTTTTGGGAATTCGTCACCCGCATCGATGTGGAGCCTGATCCGCGTGAAATCGGGCTCACGCTCAAAAAATGCCATGAGGTCATGCGCAGCTTCCCGGAGCCATTGCCGCATCTGGCCATCCTTTCCGAAAGCCTCGCCATCCTGGAGGACCGCCCGCTGTTTCCATCTGCCACGCAAGAAATGCTGAAACGGCACCTGCGTACCTCCTTGGAAAGGCTCGCAGATTACCCCACCCAAGCCCTGCATGGCGATGCGCATGCCGGCAATCTCATGAACACCACCCGCGGCCTGCTCTGGACGGACTGGGAGGATACTTTCGCCGGTCCGGTCGAGTGGGATCTGGCCTCCATCATCTGGAATGCGCAGCTCCTCGACGATGATCATGCTACCGTGAGTGCCATCCGGGAGGCTTACGGACCCGTGAATGAAGGAATCTTGCGGCAATGCCTCATCGCCCGTGCCGCGGTGATCAGCGCCTGGTATCCCATCCTCTACCCGCAGCCCGGCGAAGACCGTCGGGAGAAGCTGCGCCGGCGCATCGAGTGGCTCGAAGTGCGCTGAGGTGAAGTCACAGTGTGATTTCCTTCTCCAGCACGCTCCATCCGCCTTTGAAGATGAAGGCGTCCTTCACAAAGCCCATCTCCTTGAGCTTCTCCATCACCTTGCGGCTCGCCTCGCACTTCTGGCCGCTGCAATACACCACCACGGGCTTTGTGTTCGTTTGCAGCGTTTCGAGATGCTGCACAAGCTGCTCGTCAAATTGCTGCTCGCTCACATTGAGCGCTCCGGGCATGTGCTTGGCGGCGAATTGATCGGCAGGCCGCGCATCGATCCACAGCACCTCCTTGTGAAACTTTTCGCGGATCACCGCCATGCTGACCTCGTCATCACGCAGCGGCTCCTGGGTCAGGTGCAGCGCAGGCGCACGCGGATGCCAGGCGTAGGTTCCCCAGGCAGCGGCAGCCGAAAGGATGACGAGTATGAGAGCCTGCGAGAATGCCTTCATGGAGCCTTCGGAGCCTCGGCGGGCTTGTTGTAGATGCTGAAGAAGGCGAGCTGGCGCTGATACTTCGGGATCGTGCTGTCGGTCTCGATCTTCAGAGCCCCCAGCGTCACATCCGCCGTCGTCTTGGGCTTCACCGTCACCAGATACTCCTGGCCAGGTTTGACCTCCTTCCAGGAAAATTCCACGTTGTCACGCGTGGCGGTGATGTTGGTGATCTTCATCGGCGTGTCCGCGTTCATTTTCACCGTCGTGGTCTTCTCCACCGGCTCATCGCCGGTCCACCACTGGAGAGTCTTGGGCTCGATGTCCACCACCGCGGGAATGTCGAGGATGAAGGTGATGACCCACTCCTGCTGCTGCGGATCATTGGTGAGCGCGGTGAGCAGCTTCTCATGCCGGCCGACAAAGGTGGATACCTTGAACTCGGCCGTCCCGGTGCCCTCCTCGCCCGGTTGATACTCCGCCTTGTCCATCTCCGCGCTGAGGCAGGAGCAGGAGCTTTCGAGGTCGAGGATCTTCACCGCCTTGGTGCCCTTGTTGCGAAATTTGAAGCTCACCTTCACCACCTCGTCAGCGGGTTTGGGCTTCACTTCGATGGCCGGAAGGTCCGTCACCATCTCCGCACGGAGGACGGACGAAAAGATGGTGGCGAGGAAAAAGAGAAAGGCTGGAGTTCTCATGTGGGATCACCATACCACATGTCGTCAAGTCCGTGCCAGAATATCAGGAGGCAGGCAGGATGCGGCGCAGTGCCTCATTGAAAAGGACACCGAGAGGGGAGAGACCGGGGTAGCCGGGTAGAGTCGATGCCTCATAAAAGAGGACACCGTGGCCGATGGAGCCACGACTGATGAAAGAAAGCCTCGAAGACTACACCCGCGTGATGCGGGGGCGCTACGCCCGCCACACCGGAAAACCCGCCCGAGCGAAGCTGCTCGACGAATACTGCCAGAGCACTGGGCTGGAGCGCAAATACGCCAACAAAGTCCTGCGTGGACAGCGACGGCGAGGTCCCAGCGGAGTGCCCCGAGGTGCCAGCAGCCGCTACAGCAAAAGCGACCTGCAAGTGCTCAAGAGCCTGTGGTTGGCCGCCGGGCAGCCCTGCGGCAAGCGCCTGGCAGGCGACATGCTCAAGCTCTGGCTCGGATCGTGGCAGAAGCACCACCGCGCCCTGGGCAAAGCGCAACGCGAGCGCATTGAGCAGATCAGCGCCGCTCAAATCGACCGCGAACTGGCCCCTTACCGCATCGCCGGACGCAAGCGCCGCATCGCCAGCAGCGCCCTGGCCGCCATGCAGCGCGAGGTGGCCGTGCGCTGCGAACCCTGGGCCGAGACCGCGCCCGGAGCCCTTGAGATCGACACCGTCGCGCTGTGCGGCGGCAGCCTCTGCGGAGCCATCGTCTGGGCGCTGGACGCCACCGACATCCACAGCGGCTGGACCGAAGTGCGCGCCGTGTGGAACCGTGGCGCACACGCCACGCGCGAACGCCTTAGCGAAATCCAGGCCGCGCTGCCCTTCGCCATCACCAAGCTCGACTTCGACAACGGCACCGAGTTCCTCAACGCGCACTTCATCAGCCACTTCAAAGCGCAAGAGCCCAAGATCGAGCTGAGTCGCTCGCGCCCCTACCGCAAGAACGACAACGCCCACATCGAACAAAAGAACTACACCCACGTGCGCCTGCTGCTGGGAGACGACCGCTTCGAGCACTACGAACTCGTGGAGCCGCTCAACGAAGCGCTGCGCGAGTGGAGCCTCTGGAACAACCTCTATGGCGCACAACGCCGGCTCCTGCGCAAAGAGCGTCAACCCGACGGCAAAGTGAAGCGCTACCACGAAAAGAAGGCCAGCACGCCCTGCGCAAGGTTGCTGGCACGCGAAGATCTCAGCCAAGAGCAGCGACAGAAGCTGCAAGCCATGCTCAGCAGCCACGACCCCATCGCGATGAGAGCGAGCATCGAAGCCAAGCTGCGAGCGCTCTACGCGCAGCGAGCCGTGCTCCAAGCCGAGCAAGACGACGACATGGGGCGACCCGCCCCAAGTGCCCCACCCCCAACGGCGCCCGCACGCGGGAAGGCGGGCTTGCGTTACGTTCGCTCAGTCGCCTCCGGCTCCCTCGACTCACTGCACTCCAGCCGGCCATCCCGCGTGCGGAGTCCAACGCAAAAACAAGCCTTGCCAAGCTCTCCAAGAACCCCCAAAGCGAACCCCATCACGGTGTCCCCCATCGTGAGGCATCGAGCCGCTTCCTGAAATCCTCCTCGGTGTCCTACTTCAATGAGGCATCACGCCTCCTCGACGGCCTCCAGGATCAGCAAGTGGCCGATCTGCTCGCCTATCTGATGACGCTGAAGGGGTAGGTGTGGTCTGGAAAGAAGTTGCCGTCGTTCCGGCGAGTGCGTGAGTACTCTGCTACACTCATGGACTCACGGCTCGACAAGGACTCCGAATTGCTGCTCGACGCGTTGCGCGGGCTGGCGGCCTTTGTCGTGCTGTTTGCGCATGGCTTTGAGCTCGCGGCGGGATCCGCCCTGGGCTGGAATTCAGCGACGAACTCCGAGGGCTGGCGCTGGGCGCGGGCGATCTTTGGCAATGCGGACTGGTGTGTGTGGTGCTTTTTCGTGATCTCCGGCATCTGCATCCACCGCTCCATCGCC
>JBKCXA010000481.1:0-2710 GCA_046316935.1 Prosthecobacter sp. | reverse complement strand
CGCATCGGTGAAGATCATGCCTTCCGCCGCGAGGCGGTCCATGTGCGGCGTGGCGATTTTCCCTTCGGCATTGAGGCATTTCACATCGCCGTAGCCGAGGTCATCGCAGAGGATGAAGATGATGTTGGGCTTCGACGCGGCCGGAGCGAGGCTGCTGACGGCAAACAAGGCGGAGAGGAGCAAAAGAAGGCGCATGGTGGTGCGCCATAACGATGCGAGTCAGGCCCGCGTTTCGCCAGAAAGCACTCGGGAGCGCCAGGCCATGAAAAAACGCTCCAGGGCCGGCCCGATGAAGGCCAGCAGAACCAGCAAGATGCCAAAGGACAGCCCGGCATGCAGGAAGGCATGACCTTTCAGTGCCGCCAGATGTCCCAGACCGTGATGCACGAGCAGCAGCAGCGGCATGTGGAGGATGTAGCAGGGGTAACTGAACTGCGAAAGCCAGCGGCACAGCGGGATGAGGCGAGGCTTTGCCGCCAGCCCGAGATGCCTGCCGCCTGCCAGCAGGATGGCGAGGCCGGGCAGGGAAAACCACGCGGCCATGTCCATGCGCCAGCCGGGCAGATGCGCATGCTTCATCAACATCGAGAGGACCGCTCCGATGGCGCAGATGAGGATGCCGATAAACCATACCGGTCGCGTGATGCGGGCGGTGAATGCCTCCCACTGGCTGCTCATGGCCGCACCAGTGACCCATAGCGGAAACAGAGCCGTCGTGGTCCACAGACCTTGCAGCACGGCGCTGCTGCCACGCTCCGGCTTGAGCTGCCAGAGCACCACGATGCCAGCCAGGACGACGACCGAACCCATCATCACCCAGCGGGTGGCCGTGCTCGTGCGGCCCTTTACCGACAGCAGGACCGCCGGCCAGACAGCATAGTAGATGACCTCGCAACTCAGGCTCCAGGAAGGCCCAAACGCCGGAAACGGCGTGGTGAAGATCTGCAGGTTCAACAAGCTGGCAGCGAGCTCCCGCCACGGCCTGGCCTTCACCTCCTCCACCGCGAAGTCCAGCCCCAGGCTCCACGCGATCAATGCGAGCCCCAGACCGATCAAAAACAGCGGGTAGAGCCTCGTGATGCGGGCCAGCCCGTAGCGCCACCAGTTGAACTTCCCCGAAGCCACCCCGCGGGCGATGGAGCGGTGGATGCAAATGCCTGAGATCACGAAAAAGCACCACACACACCAGTCAGCATTGCCCAGGATAGCCCGAGCCAGCCGCCAGCCTTCGGGGTTGGCGGCCGAATCCCAGCCCAAGGCCGTTCCCACCGCCAGCTCAAAGCCATGCGCAAACAGCACGACCAAGGCTGCCAGCCCGCGCAGCGCGTCGAGCAGCAATTCGGAGTCCTTGTCGAGCCGTGAGTCCATGAGTGTATTAGAGTACTCACGCATTCGCCGGAACGACGGCAACTTCTTTCCAGACCCGCAGCTATCTCGACGACACGTTTCCGTCCTCACCTAGCCTTTCAGCGTCATCAGATAGGCGAGCAGATCGGCCACCTGCTGGTCTTGAAGGCCATCTGGCATAAGGGAGCGGCGCTTGCCAAGTCCCTGCTTTCCGGTCAAAATAGGCACATGAACTGGAACGCACGCATTTCTTCCGATCCCGCCGTCTGCCACGGTCGCGCCTGCATCAAGGGCACGCGGATCATGGTCTCCGTCGTGCTGGATAATCTGGCGGCGGGGATGTCTCCGGAGGAACTGCAGCGTCACTACCCGGCGTTGAAGCTGGAGGATGTGCGTGCGGCCGTGTCGTATGCGGCGCAGCTCACGCGTGAGGAATGTTTCCCGCTCGCCGCCTGAGATGAGGTTCAAAACCGACGAGAACCTATCCGTGACCGTGGCAGAGCTGCTCAGACAGCACGGCCATGATGCGATGAGCATCGACGAGCAACAAATGAGCGGCTTTCCTGATGGGAACGTCGCTGAGGTCATCAAAAGCGAAGGCCGTGTGCTGATCACGCTCGATTTGGATTTCTCCAACATTCAAAACTACCCGCCAGCCGAGTATCCAGGCATCATCGTCCTGCGTCCACCGCGTCAGGACAACGCCACGGTGCAAGCGCTGCTCTTGAAGGTGCTGCCGCTGATGACGGACGAGAAACTGGCTGGGAAGCTTTGGATCGTCGAAGACCAAAAAGTGCGTGTGAGGTCGGGAATTTAACCCTTCAACGTCATCAGATACGCGAGCAGATCGGCCACCTGCTGGTCTTGCAGGCCGTCAAGGAGGCCTTCGGGCATGAGGGAGCGGCGGATGAATTTGGTGCTGCGGATGTCGGCTTTGGGGACGCGGCGGTCGGGGAGGCCGGCTTGACGGATGACGACGGCGTCTTTGTCTTCACTGACGAAGAAGGCGTCGATGAGGTCGCCGTTTTTCATTTCGACGCGGTAGATACGGTAGCCGGGCTCCATGGCGGCGTTTGGCGTGAGGATGTTGCGCAAGACGGCCTCCAAGCCCATCGCGCCCGCGCCGGAGAGGTTCGGGCCGATTTGACCGCCGGCGCTGCCGATTTGGTGACAGGCCATGCAGAGGGCGCTGAGGGCTTTTCCGTTCGCCGCATTGCCTTTGGGGGCCAGGGCGGTGAATTTGGCAAATTTGGTGTCGAGGGCCTTCGCGGCTTCTTCGGTAAGCAGCGGCGGGGTGTCGATGGTTTTGGCGATGCGGGCGCCTTTTCCGAGTTTTTCACCGACTTTGAGATAGGTCTTATGG
>JBKCXA010000480.1:0-4970 GCA_046316935.1 Prosthecobacter sp. | reverse complement strand
ACGCAGCGCCTTGGCCTCGATCTGGCGAATGCGCTCACGGGTGACGTTGAACTGCTTGCCGACCTCTTCGAGCGTTCGGCCCTGGCCGCCATCGCTGAGGCCGAAGCGCTGGTCGAGCACCTCGCGCTCGCGTGGATTGAGACTGTGGAGCACATCGCGGAGCTTGTCGCGCAGCAGGTGCATGGAGGTGAGCTCCATCGGATCACGAGCCTCCTTGTCCTCGATGAAGTCGCCGAACTCCACATCGCCCTCGCCGCCATCACCACCCACTTTGGCCTGCATGGAGATGGTGGGCTGGGACATGCGCAGCACGGCGTTCACGCGGTCCACGGGGATCTGAATTTCCTCAGCGATCTCCTCGGGCGTCGGCTCACGGCCTAGTTCCTGATGGAGCTGGCGGAAGACACGCATGAGCTTGTTGATCGTCTCGATCATGTGCACCGGGATGCGGATGGTGCGTGCCTGATCGGCAATGCTGCGCGTCATGGCCTGGCGGATCCACCAGGTGGCGTAAGTGCTGAATTTGTAGCCGCGACGGTATTCGAACTTCTCCACGGCACGCATGAGGCCCATGTTGCCCTCTTGAATGAGGTCGAGAAAGCTCAGTCCGCGGTTCGTGTACTTCTTCGCGATGGAAATGACGAGGCGCAGGTTGGCCTCGATCATCTCCGTCTTCGCCTTCGTGGACTCGGCGACGAACTTCGCGGAGCTTTTTGCGAGCTCGCGGAATTCCGAGGCGCTCATCCAGACGCGGTTTTCAAAATCACGCACTGAATGCTGCTCGGCGTGACGGCGTGGATGCTCGTGCAGCGCCTTCTCCAGCTTGGTCAGCTCGGCGAGGCGGTCCTGGGTGAGGGACATGAAGTCCTCCATGACCTTTTGCTTGAAGTGGAACTTGTCGCACAGCTTGAAGAGAGCGCTGCGCTGCGTCTCAAACTGCGACCGCACACCTTCCTTCTTTCTGGGGCCAGCTTCCGCCAGCGAGGCGTGAAGGGTGTTGCACTTCTCAAACAGTTCGCGGGCCTGCGGCAGGCGGGTGCGCAGCTTCTTGAAGTAGCTGTCACGCTCGGCGGCCTTGTGGTCGGAGACGATCTTGTCGAAGCGCTCCGCGCCGCTTTCGAGGTTCGCGGCATGCTGGATGTAGGCCTCGGCCACGATGCCAAGCTGGTGCATGCAGGTGCGCAGGCCGTTGTCGGCACGTTCGATGCGCTTCGAGATCTCGATTTCCTGCTCGCGGGTGAGCAGAGGCACCTGGCCCATCTGGCGCAGATACATGCGCACTGGGTCGTCCAGAGTGTCCATCTTCGCGGATGCCACGTCGCGCTCGCGGGCATGAGCCCGGCGGGCCTGCTCGACCTCGCCGTCATCGAGGACCTTGATCTCCATCGAGCGCAGGCGGGTGATGAGCTCGTCCATGAGCTCGGCGGTCACGAAACCGGTGGGCAGCGTGTCATTGAGATCATCCCAGGAAAGGTGTCCCTGCTCGCGGGCCAGGCGGATGAGCATCCGGAGGCGGCTCTGCACTTCGGTGGAATTGATGTCCGAGTGCGTCACCATTTGCCCGGAGGCACGCTGGGCTTGCAGATACTTCGGCGGGCGACCACGGCGGCGTTTCAGCGGCGAGCCATCGGCAGCCACCGGTGGCGGCAGTTTTTCCTTCGGTGGATGAATCCGCGGACGGCCGCGACCACGCTTCACCGGAGCCTCGGAAGATGATCCAGCCGGGTGCGATGAAGAAGATGCGTGGTTGCCTGAATGATTCGTTTTAGATGCAGCCATACGCGCCGCGTGGGGGTTCTCTCCGAAAGGTTACTTCTGGCTGGAAGCGGGCGGACTATTCGGAGGCCCCCGCAAACGGTCAAGGCTTTCTTTCAGCCGCGAATTAAGCTCCATCACCTTGTGCTGAAGGGCCTCCATTTCCTTCGCGGACAGCCCGGACTGGCGCAGACGGCCCTTCGTGCTCTGGAGGAGGTTTTGCAGGCGGGTCACGTCCAGTGCATCGAGTGCCTGCATGGCGTCCGGCAGGCCTCCGGGTGGTCGTTTGCGTGCCAGCAGCATGCTGAACGCGGCCTCGATGTGCCGCTCGAGCCCGGCCATGTAGGCGGTGCGCGAAATTTCATTCAGGGGGTCATAGCGACTGTGCCAGAGCAGGGCCAGAAGCTCCGTGCCGGGCACCTCGCCGAGGATTTCCTCACACTCGGCCTCTCGCAGCCAAAAGAGCACCTCCGCATCGGCGAGAGCGAGCTGGCACAAAAGCATCGCGTTGGGGTTTTGCGCCGCCACGAGCTTCTTCGCGCTCTCATCGGGCTTCGCAGCCGCTTCATCGTTGGCCGCTGATTTAGGCGCGTCCTTCTTGTCCTTCGCCGCGCGGGCGACCATGCGATTGAGGTCTTCTTCAGGCACTTCGAGCAGCTTGGCCACCTTGTTCACCGCGGCCACGCGTTGGGCCACACCATTGAATACAGCTATCGCGGAGGCCACCTGCTGGGCCATGCGCACGCGTTCCACCATGCCCTCCCCCTTGGCGCTGGCCCGCAGATGCATGATCTGATGCTCCAGGAACTCAGGCGCTGCATCCACGATGGCTCGCAAGGCATCGGCACCTTGCTTGCGGATCAGCGAATCAGGGTCCTCGCCTTGCGGCAAAGCGGCCACTCGGACTGAAAGCTCGTGTGGTGACAAAATCTCGAAGGCTCGCTCCGCCGCCTTTCGGCCGGCCGTATCACTGTCGTAGCAAAGAATGACCTCATTGCAGAGGCGCTTGAGCATCTTGGCATGCTGCTCGGTGAAGGCGGTGCCTTGTCCGGCCACCACATTCTGCAAACCAGCTTCAAAGACCATGATCATGTCGATCTGGCCCTCGCAAATGATTGCCTGGCCGGCCTTTGAGATAAATCGCCTCGATTTGTCGAGCCCGAACAGCACGCGGCTCTTGCTGAAAAGAGGTGTCTCAGGCGAGTTCACATACTTTCCGCCCTTCTGCTCTGGATCGAGGAGGCGTCCGCTGAAGGCGATCACGTCCCCGTTGTCATTCCGAATCGGAAACATCAGCCGGTGACGCCAGCGCGGATACGAGCGGCCTCCGCGGCCGTGCTCATCCTGATCCGCCACGCTGAAAATGCCAGCTTCCACCATGATCTGATCCGTCAGCTTGTGCTCCGCCATCCACTCGCGGTAAAAGGCGCGATTCTCCGGCGAGTAGCCCATCTGCCAGCGCTTCGCCATCTCTCCATTGATGCCGCGTGACTTGAGGTAATCGCGGGCTGGTGCTGCGATTTGATGCTTCATCAGCAGCAGATGAAACCACGCCGCAGCCTCGCGATTGGCTTTCAACAAGATCGCCCGGTGTTTGGCTTCTGCTTCCGCGTTCGCATCCCATACTTCCTCCTCAATGCGGATGCCAGCCGCATCCCCGAGACGCTTCACCGCCTCCACAAAGGACATGGCATCATGCTCCATCACGAAGCGAATCGCCGACCCACCCGCGCCACAGCCAAAGCAGTGGTAGGTCCCGCGTGAAGGACTCACATTGAAGGAGGGCGACTTCTCATTGTGAAAGGGACAAAGGCCCACCCAGTTCGTCCCGGCACGCCGCAGCTTCACCGAACGCCCGATCAGCGCCACGATATCCGTGGCGGCGAGCACTTGGTTGACGGTTTCCTCCGGAATGCGACCCATTTGTCTGACTTTGAAGCGCAGGAGTCCCCGTGCAAGGCAAGGACGGGCTGTTCTTCGGTTTGTCAGCCACAAACCTCTGGCGGCAGACCTCCTCCGACGCTAGGCAGATGGCATGATCAAACTGCAGCAAGGCCAGCTCTGGAAGAAGGATGATGACTACCTGCGCATCACCCACTGGGAGCGCATGGCCATCGAATACAAACTCATGCATGGCTCACCGGACCGGAAAGGCACGCTGCATCGCGTTTCAAAGAAAGAATTCTGCCGCCTGCTGAAGGGCGCGGAATTGCTGCCGAATGTGAAAGAGACGGAAGAAGAACTCCCCGACGTCGTCGAGTAATCCTTACTTCCCAAAGGCCACGAGTTCCTTGCCGTTCGTGCCATCCCAAACGCGGAGAAAACTGTCCTCGCCGCCGCCGATGAGCATGGCGCCGTTTGGCGTGCTGGCGGTGGCCTGCATGTAATCAGGCAGATTGGCGATGCTCCGTATTTCGCTGCCGTCGTCGGTGACGATGCGCACCTTGTTGTCACCCGCGGCGGTGACGATCTGATTCGTGGCACCGATGAATTGCAGGGAGGTGACCTCCTTGGTCCAGCCTTCGACCTTCTTCTTCCGCTCGCCGATGATCATGTCCCAGGTGTTTACGACGCCCTCAGCTCCCGCGGTGGCGAGCACGCGACCATCGGCACGGAAGGCGAGGCTCATCACATGATGCGTGTGACCTTCAAACAGGTTCACCTGCTTGCCGGATGCAATGTCGGTGACGCGGGTGATCTTGTCCGCCGCTCCGGAGGCGAGCAGTTTGCCATCGGGTGAGAAGTCGAGGCAGAGGATGGTGTCGCTGTGTTTTTCCTTCCAGGTGCGCACCAGCTTCCCGGTGGCCACCTCGAAGAAGCTGATGTCCCCCGTGCGGGATAGCTCGCCGCCGCCGGTGGCGATTGTTTTGCCATCCGGGCTGAAGCGCACGGCATTTACGCGGTCCGCGAAGAGGCCTTTTTCATTCAAGGTGCGCTCCAAGGTCCACGCGGGAGCTCCGCCCGCACTCAGCGTGAGAGATTTCACCGCGGTGAAGGAGCCATCCGGCCCTGCGGCAATCGTCGTCGTGCCCGCGGAACTGCCGCTGGACTCCTCGATCACCAAACCGCTGGCCGCGGCCCACACGCGAAGCACGCCATCTTCAAACAACGTGGCCACGCGACCGCCATCGGCGGAGAAACCGACCGCGAGAGGCTTCGTCGTGGCTTTGGCGATCTGCTGCTTCAAGGCGGTGAGCTCGGCGGTGGCTTTGTCC
>JBKCXA010000479.1:0-4257 GCA_046316935.1 Prosthecobacter sp. | reverse complement strand
GGCGAAGGCGGAATTCGAAAAAGTGGCCGCGGCGGAAGGCATGCCGGTCCTCGGCTGGCGTGAGCTGCCGGTGGATAACTCCACACTCGGCAAGTCGGCGAAGGCGAGCGAGCCGCTGGTGCGCCAGGTGTTTGTGAAGCGCCATGCGTCGGCGCTGGATGATCTTTCCTTTGAGCGGAAGCTCTACGTGCTGCGCAAGGTGGCGCACAACGCCATCCGCGTGGCGAAGGTGGACCCGGTGTGGTATGCGCCGAGCTTTTCCTGCCGCACGCTGGTTTACAAAGGCATGCTCACGCCGATGCAGGTCGGCGGTTATTACCTCGATCTGAGCGACGCGGACATGGAGTCGGCGCTGGCGCTGGTGCACAGCCGTTTCTCGACGAACACCTTCCCGAACTGGGAGCGCTCGCATCCGTATCGCTACATCGCCCACAACGGCGAGATCAACACGCTGCGCGGCAACATCAACTGGATGCTGGCCCGCCAGTCGCTGTTCGCGTCGGAGCTGTTTGGCGATGACATCAACAAGATCAAGCCGGTCATCAATGTCGATGGTTCGGACTCGACGATCTTTGACAACTGCCTCGAACTCCTTGTCCTGAGCGGTCGCAGCCTGCCGCATGCGATGATGATGATGATTCCGGAGCCGTGGAGCGGCCACGAGTCGATGAGCGAGGCGAAGAAGGCCTTCTACGAATACCACAGCTGCCTCATGGAGCCGTGGGATGGCCCTGCGTCCGTCGCTTTCACCGATGGCACGATGATGGGCGCGACGCTTGACCGCAATGGTCTGCGTCCTTCGCGCTACTATGTCACACATGATGATCTCGTGATCATGGGCTCGGAAGCGGGTGTGTTGCCGGTCGATCCGGCGAATGTAAAGCTCAAAGGCCGTTTGCAGCCGGGCAAGATGTTCATCGTGAACATGGAAGAAGGCCGCATCGTGCCGGACGACGAGATCAAGGAGAAGATCGCCGCCGAGAAGCCTTACCGCGAGTGGCTCGACAAGAACCTCGTGAAGCTGGCAGACATCGCTGATGGTGCTCCCGCGCCGCTTCCGGATCACGACACAATGCTGAAGCGCCAGCAGGCCTTTGGTTACACTTGGGAAGACCTGCGCATGCTGATGGTGCCGATGGCACGTGACGGTGTGGAGGCTGTGGGCTCGATGGGCACTGACATCCCGATCGCGGTGCTATCGAACAAGGCGAAACTTCTTTACGACTACTTCAAGCAGCTCTTCGCGCAGGTGACCAACCCGCCGATCGACTGCATCCGCGAAGAAATCGTCACGTCGCCCATCACGACCATCGGTCGCGAGGGCAACCTGCTCGATCCGAAGCCGGAAAGCTGCCATTTGATCGAGCTGAAGACGCCGATCCTCAGCAACGAGGAGCTCGCGAAGCTCAAAGGCATCGCCAGCGGCGAATTTGCCTCTGCGACGCTCGACATCACCTTTGACCCGAAAAAGGGCGCGAAGGGCCTCGAAGCCGCGATGGACGCACTTTGCGCTCAGGCGGACGATTTGATCAAACAGGGCCGCAACATCCTCATTTTGACGGATCGCGGTGTTTCGGCCGAAAAAGCTCCGATCCCGGCTTTGCTGGCCGTGGGCGGTCTGCATCATCATTTGATCCGCAAGGGCACCCGCACGCAGTGCGACATCGTGCTCGAGTCCGGCGAGCCGCGTGAAGTGCACCACTTCTGCACGCTGATCGGTTTCGGCTGCGGTGCGATCAATCCTTACCTCGCCTTTGAAACGCTCGACGACATGATCCGCCAGGGTCTGCTCGTGAATGTCGATCACAAGAAGGCGGTGTATAACTTCATCAAGGCCGCCACGAAGGGCGTGATCAAGGTGGCGTCGAAAATCGGCATCTCCACGATGCAGAGCTATCGCGGGGCGCAGATCTTTGAAGCCGTCGGCCTCAGCAAGAGCGTGGTGGACAAGTATTTCACCTGGACCGCCACCCGCGTGGAAGGCAGCGACATCAATGTGATCGCCGAGGAGTGCATCCAGCGCCACATGCGCGGCTTCCCGGATCGCGATTCGCAGGTGCATGCGCTCGACGTGGGCGGTGACTACCAGTGGCGCAAAGAAGGTGAGGCTCACCTTTTCAATCCGCTGACGATCCACACGCTGCAAAAGGCCGTGCGCACGGGCAATTACGACACCTTCAAGCAATACACCGCGCTGGTGAACACGCAGGTGAAGCAATTCTACACACTGCGTGGCCTGCTCGACTTCAAGTCGCAGACTCCCGTGCCGATCGACGAGGTCGAAAGCGTCGATAGCATCATGAAGCGCTTCAAAACGGGCGCGATGAGCTACGGCTCGATCTCCAGCGAGGCGCACGAAGCTCTCGCCATCGCCATGAACCGCGTGGGCGGCAAATCGAACACCGGTGAAGGTGGCGAAGACCCTGCCCGCTACACTTGGACGAATGAAAAAGGCGATTCGAAGAACAGCGCCATCAAGCAGGTCGCATCGGGCCGCTTTGGTGTGACGAGCCTCTATTTGAGCCAGGCACGCGAAATCCAGATCAAGATGGCCCAGGGCGCGAAGCCCGGTGAAGGCGGCCAGCTTCCCGGATCGAAGGTGTATCCCTGGATCGCGAAGGTGCGCGGCTCCACGCCGGGCGTCGGTCTCATTTCGCCGCCTCCGCATCACGACATCTACTCCATCGAGGACCTTGCCCAGCTCATCCACGACCTGAAAAACGCGAACCGCGCCGCACGCATCAGCGTGAAGCTCGTGTCCGAGGTCGGTGTCGGCACCATCGCCGCGGGTGTGGCGAAGGCGCACAGCGATGTGGTGCTCATCTCCGGTTACGATGGTGGCACGGGTGCCTCGCCGCAGACCAGCGTGAAGCACGCGGGCCTGCCATGGGAACTCGGTCTCGCTGAAACGCATCAGACTCTGCTCCTGAACAACCTGCGCTCGAAGATCGTCGTCGAGGCCGATGGCCAGATGAAGACCGGTCGCGATGTCGTCATCGCCGCGCTGCTCGGTGCGGAGGAGTTTGGCTTTGCCACCGCTCCGCTCGTCACGCTGGGCTGCATCATGATGCGCGTCGGCCATCTGAATACCTGCCCCGTCGGTGTCGCCACGCAGAACCCTGAGCTGCGTGCGAAATTCAGCGGCGATCCCGAATACGCCGCGAACTTCATGCGCTTCATCGCTCAAGAAGTCCGCGAGCTCATGGCGCAGCTCGGTTTCCGCAAGCTGGAGGAAATGGTGGGCCGCGTCGATGTGCTCGAACCGCGCCAGGCCGTCGATCATTGGAAAGCTCGCGGCATTGACCTCAGCAATCTGCTTTACCGTCCGAATGTCGGCCCTGAAGTCGGCACCTTCTGCACGGAAGCGCAGGATCACGGCATCGACCGCAGCTTGGACATCACCACGCTGCTGCCGCTGTGCCAACCGGCCATCGAGAAGGGCGAAAAAGTCACCGCCACGCTGCCGATCCGCAACGTCAACCGCACCGTCGGCACCATCCTCGGCAACGAGATCACCAAGAAGCACTGGCACGGCCTGCCGGACGACACCGTGCATCTCAAGTTCAACGGCAGCGCGGGTCAGAGCTTCGGTGCCTTCATTCCGAAGGGCGTCACGCTCGAAATCTCCGGCGATGCGAACGACTACGTCGGCAAGGGCATGAGCGGTGGCCGCATCATCGTCTATCCGCCGGAAGGCAGCACCTTTGCCGCCGAGGAAAACATCATCGCGGGCAATACCGCGCTGTATGGTGCCACGGCTGGTCAGCTCTTCCTGCGCGGTGTCGCTGGTGAGCGCTTCGCGGTGCGCAACAGCGGCGTGGATGCCGTCGTCGAAGGCGTGGGCGACCACGGCTGCGAATACATGACCGGCGGACGCGTCGTCGTGCTCGGCACCACGGGCCGCAACTTCGCCGCGGGCATGTCCGGCGGTATCGCCTACGTGCTCGATGAGAAGGGCGACTTTGCCACCCGCTGCAACACCAGCATGAGCGACCTCTTTGCCCTCGAAGACCAGGCCGAGATCGACAGCCTCTACGAGCTGATCAAGCAGCACGCCGAGGCCACCAAGAGCCAGAAGGCCTTCAAGGTGCTCGCCCTCTGGGAGCAGAGCGTGAAGCAGTTCGTCAAAGTCCTGCCCCGCGACTACGCCCGCGTGCTCAAAGCCCTCGACAAAGCCAAAGCCGACGGCCTCACCGGCGACGACGCCCTCATCGCCGCCTTTGAAAGCAACTCGAAGGACGCCTCCCGCGTCGGTGG
>JBKCXA010000478.1:0-9310 GCA_046316935.1 Prosthecobacter sp. | reverse complement strand
GTAGGACTTCGGCGACGAGCATTGACAGTCCGAGCGTTGGCGGCGGTGAGGCGACCGCCAAACTGCACGGCGAGGTGAACCTGGACACCAGTTCGGCTGCGGCGGTGACCGAGGCTTATTCCGTGAGCACCAACTCCATCCCGCCGACTTCCTGCGGTGACCTGGGCTGCCGATGGCGATGACCGAAAGATCATCGACTGGGTGAAAACCAAGCGGCTGTGAGCTGTTCGAGATCAAAAGAAAGCGGCGGGGTGACCCGCCGCTTTTTGTTTGGAAGTTGGAAGGCTCTTCAGAGCTGCATCAATGTTTGAAGAAGAACTCCTTGGAGTTCAGCAGGGCCCAGAAGAGGTCTTCGAGGGCGGCTTGACGGGCGTCGGGAGCATTGGCGATGGCTTGCTGGACAGCGGTCCATTCTTTCTCGACGGGCATGCGGCCAAAGACGCGCAGGAAGAGGTCCTCGACGATCTCGCGATCGGATTTCTTCTCTTGGATCATCTTCGCGACCACGCGGCCCTGCTTGATGCGGTCATTGACGGCATCGCCGTTCATGAGGTGGAGGGCCTGGGAGAGCGTGGGCTCCATCTTCACTTCGCATGAGCAAACGGACTCGCGCTTGGCGCGGCCGAAGGTGGTGAGGAAGTAGGTGGAGGTGGCACCGTCGGCGATTTGAACGGCACGAGCACCGAGGGGCAGACCCTGGAACTTGTTCGGCGTCTCGGTGATCTGCGAGATGGCATCGAGCAGCACCTCGGCCCGCACGCGACGGACCTGGGCGTGGGAGAAGTTGCGTTTGTCGCCCGCGTTGGTCTCGTTGACCTTCGTGCTGCGCTGGTAGGTCTTGGACACGCAGATGTCGCGCACCAGCTTGCGGAAGTCGTAGTTGTATTCCGTGAGCTTGGCGGCCATCGAGTCAATCAATTCGGGGTTCGAGGGCGGATTCGACACGCGGACATCGTCCACAGGCTCCACGACGCCGACGCCGGTGAAGTGCGCCCAGATGATGTTCGAGATGTTGCGGGCGAAGAAAGGATTGCGCGGGGAGGCGAGCCATTCGGCCAGCACCTTGCGGCGGTCTTCACCGGGCTTCAGCTCGGGCGTTTCACCGCCGAGGAACTTGGGCTTCATGACGGCGTTGGTCAGGAAGTGACGGGATTCGCCGCCCTTGCTGTTGTAGATGATGACTTCCTGCGGGTCGTCGGTCTGCTTGCGGCCGATCTGGCTGAAGAAGGCCTTGAAGCCGTAGTAATCGTCCATCGTCCAGCGGTCGAAGGGATGGTTGTGGCATTGAGCACACTGGATGCGCATGCCCATGAAGACCTGCGCGACGTTTTCGGTGAGCTTGAGCTGGTCGAGCTCGGTCTGGTAGAAGTTCACCGCGGGATTGCTGACGGTGCCGCCAGTGGAGGAGAGCAGCTCGATGACGATCTGGTTGAGCGGCACGTTGCGGGCGATGCGGTCGGAGAGCCAGTTGTAGTAAAGCAGCGCGTTCTTGTAGAAGGGCGGCTGGTTGTTGTTGATGGAGGAGCGGATCTGCAGGAGTTCGGCGAACTTCATCACCCACATCTCGGTGAACTCTTTGCGTTCGAGCAGAGCATCAACCAAGGCTTCGCGCTTCGTGGCGCTGGTGTCGGCGAGGAATTTGCGGGTCTCATCGGCGCTCGGGTAGATGCCGGCAACGTCGATGTAGAGGCGGCGGATGAATTCCTGGTCGGTGCAGACCTCGGAGGGGATGATGCGGAGCTTGTGGAGCTTCTCGTTGACGTTGGTGTCGATGTAATTCGCTTCGGCGAGCTGCGGGCGGGTGTATTGCAGCTTGTCGGGAATGACGAGGACCTGAGCGACGGTGCTGTAAACATCGAAACGAGCCAGCATGAAGGCCGCGCCGCGGTCGCCGGAGGTGACGAGACCTTCCTTGGTGATGGCAGCGGTCGGGTCGTTGTTCGACATGAAGAGCGCGAGGTTCGTCACGTCGCGGTCAGTGCCATCGGAGTAGGTGGCGCGGACGGTGATCTGCTGCGTGGCGTTCTTGCCTTCGAGCACGACCTGCTTCGGGAAGACTTCGATGCCGGTGCACTTGGCCACATCCGGCTTGTCATCGGGAGCTCCGTTGGCGATCCATTCGAGGAGTGTCTTGTTGTAAACTGAATCAGGCTCAAAGCACTGGTTGCCGGAGTGCGGAACAGCACCAACGGCCTTTTCAATGAGGGCGCTTTCCTCGGGAATGGCGAGATTCAGGCGGCGGCCGGGCATCTCGCGGGTGATTCGGATGAAGTCACCGGCGGGGTCCATGCCGAAGAGCGAAGTGCGGAAGCCGTCCTTGCCGCGGGCAGCGCCGTGGCAGCCACCTTGATTGCAACCGCCGCGCATGAAGACGGGCATGCAATCGAGGCGGAAGGAGATCGGGCGATCCTGCTGGCCGCCTTTGACCTCGATCGCGGCTTTCACCGTCTGGCCGCCGAGGGTGGCGGTGAGTTCGGTGGCACCGGCATCGGCGACAGGCTTCAAATCGAGGCCGCTGAGTGTAGCGATCTTCGGATCGACGACTTTGAGGTCGCAGAGGCCGGACACATCCTTCGTGGTGGCATCCTGGAAGGTGGCGAAGACGATCACGCGATGCTTGTCACGCTTCGTTTCGAGCGAAAACTTCTCGGGCATGATGTCGAGGCGCTTCAGCGTGGGCAGCTTGGCTTGCAAATCAGCGATGGCCTTGAGTTCCTCAGGCGATTTGTAGCGCAGGGCGATGCCTTCCGGCCATTTCGCACCTTCGGCGATCCATTGCTTGATGGTGTTGATCTCATTCGCCGCGAGCGGGCCGCCCTTCGGAGGCATGATGTCATCGTGATCCTTCGGCAGCACCATGCGCTCGACGATGAGACTCTTGTCAGGCTGTCCAGCGACGAGGCCTGCGCCGGTTTCACCGCCTTTGAGGAGGTTCGCGGCGGTGTCCATGAGCAGCTTGCCTTTGACCTTGTTCGGGTTGTGGCACTCGAGGCATTTGGCCTCAAAGATGGGCTGCACGTCCTTCACGAAGTCCACCGCGAAGGCGGAGGAGGCGAGGGCAAGAGTAAAGAGGGAGGGGAGAGAAGCTCGCAGGGGGCTTTTCATGGGTTTTAGGGGTGTGACTGGCGAAACTACGGGCTCTGACAGCATTTTTTTCACAAAGCCAGACATTTGGGAAAGTTATCCAGTCCCCTGTTTTGAGGGGGGGAAGCGGTTGGACTGGGTTTTCGCAGCCACCAAGCTGTTGGATGCCTCAATCTTGCCGCGCAGCGAGGCAACAAGGGGAAGGTGATTGGATTCGATGAAAACGGCCTAGGGAGGGGGGGGCAGAGGGCAGCTTGTCGCGCTTTGCTTTGGTTATGAGGCAAGATTTAGAGCTTGCGGTCAATTCTCATTTTTGATTACCGCTTGCACGCTTTTTCCGCAGAAATAATTTTTTCGTCGTGGAACCCTCGAAATTGCGATGGGAAACGATTTCTTGCCCCCATCGGTGGGATTTTTTTCTGGTCAAAACACAACATCTTGTGCAACATGACCGTCACGACGCGAATATATAGTATTTATAGACTTCGCTGTCTGCTCTCCCGTTTTACCTGTTTCTCCACTTATTCACACTCTCAAACTCAGCATTTAAGGTCATGGAAAAGACATACAAGATTGGCAATCGTGAGTTTCCTCTCGATCAAGAGAAAGCCGAGGCGGCTTTCGCGGACAAGAAAGTGATCAACGGCCGCAAGTCGATGACGTTCAACCTCCTCCCGCTGAAGTATCAGTGGGCCTACGACCTCTACCGGGTCATGAAGGCGAACCACTGGGAGCCGGAGGACATCCAGATGCAGAAGGACGTGGAACTGTGGCGCTCCCGCGAGATCACCGACAACGAGCGCTGGATCATCATGATGGGCATCGGCTACTTTTCCGCCGCCGAGGGCATCGTGGGGGACAACATCCAGCACGTCGTCCGCGAGCTGGTGACGGCGCCGGAGCTGAAGCTGGTGCTTGGCCGCCATGCGCATGAGGAAAACATCCACGCGGATTCGCTGCTGTACATGATTTCCTCCCTCGGGATCAACCCGCACGAGTGCGAGGCCATGTTTGAGCAGATCCCGACGATCGTGGCGAAGAACGCGTTCGTCACCCGCATCTCGAACACCATGCGCCGTGACCTGGACCTCACGAAGTTGGAGAACAAGCAACTCCTCGCTCGCAACATCTTCATGTTCGGCCAGTGCATGGAAGGCACCCAGTTCTACGGCCTTTTCGGCATGATCCTGGCCCTCTACCGCCAGAACAAATTCCCCGGCATCGGCCAGATGTTCCGCTACACGCTGCGCGACGAGTCGAACCACATCGAGGTCTTCCGCAACCTGTTCATGGACCTCGTGGAGGAGAATCCCGACCTGTGGACCTCTGAATTCCGCGAGGAACTGGTCGGCATCATGCGCGAGGCGGTCAAGCTGGAGAAGGAATTCATCCGCGACTGCCTGCCGGTGAATGCCGTGGGCCTCAGTGCGGACGAGTTCGAGCAATACATCGACTACATCGCCGACCGCCGTCTCGCGGGTTGCGGCCTGCCGGCACTCAGCCCGGGCGTGCAGAACCCGCTGCCGTGGCTCGCTGAGATGATGGACGTGCGCAAGGAGCAGAACTTCTTCGAAGGGAAAGTCACCGACTACCAGAAGGCCTCCGCTCTCGTCCAGACCTCCGACGACGACCTGTAAAACCCGCGGGTGTGAACAACCTTCCGAACAAGAAAGAATAACTTTCGCTGGAGTAAGACGCACCCGTTCCGCATCCTCTCGATCCCCCAATTTTCCGCCCCCGCCTCCCGCCTCGCTCAAACCCAACAGCCCACTCCTCCCGCCATGATCACCTCGCTGCTGCAAGAGGACAAAGTCCTCAAAAAAGTCACCCAGACCCCGAAAGACCAGAAGCCCAGCTTCGCCTGGAGCACCCTGGCCATCTCGTCCACGGAGGTCTCCGTTCCCTCGTCCATCAAGGTCAACATCGGCGGCGTGGAGCGTGACTTTGACCAGAAGGAGATCGCGGACACCGTGGGCAGTGCCCTGACGGACCTTTTCCTCGCCCGGCAGAAGGGCGAAGGGGACATCTTCAACGAGAACAACCAGAAGCTGGTGCAGAAGATCTCCAAGGCGGTCACGGAGGAGATTTACCAGCGCACGGCGCAGCTTGCCGAAGGGAGCGGCAGCGCGGCCACCCTGAACGCGAAGGACATCTACCACTGCATCGAGCGGGCGCTCATCAACAACAACGCCCACGACGTGGCCCGCACCCTCGCGGAGAAGCGCAAGCGCACTGCCGATCCCTTTGCCGATTCCACCATCCAGCCGCTCATCGTGAACACCAAAGTCATCCGTCGCAGCGGCCAGCTCGTGCCGTGGAACCACAACAAGATCGAGATCGCCGTCCGCAAGGCCTTCCTCTCCATGGAGCTCGACTCCTCGCCGGCCGTCGCCGTCTCCGAGTCCGTCTCCCGCGTCATCGCGGAGGAAAACAAGCAGTTCATCCACATCGAGGACGTGCAAAACCTCGTCGAGGAGGAGCTCATGAAGCAGGGCTTCTTCAAGGTCGCCCGCGCCTACATCCAGTATCGCGCCCTGCGCACCAACATGCGTGATGCCGACGAGGTCGAAGCCGCCGCCGCGAATGAGATCGAGAGCCAGGATCAGCAGGCCCTCATCCTCGTGAAGACCACCGACGGCAATTCCTTCCTCTGGGACGGCACCGATCTGAAGAAGCGCATCGACTTCGCCATGCTCGGCCTCGATTTGTGCCTCACCCGCGCTGAGATCGAGATGGAACTCCGCCGCTCGTTGAATTCCGACATCACGCTCGAGGACCTCAAAAAGACCGTCATCCTCAATGCCAAGACGCTCATGCAGCGCGATGCGGATTTCGCCAAGTTCGCCGCCCGCGTGCTGCTCAGCTACATTTATGAAGAAGTGCTCGGCTGGGACATCGTTCGCGATGGCATCGACCAGCTCCGCGAGTTCCACCGCCGCACCTTCCGCCGCAATCTCGCCCGCGGTGTCGAAATCGACCGCTACAATCCGCGCCTGCTTCAGTTCGACCTCGACAAGCTCGCCGACGCCCTCGATCCCGCCGCCGATCTCGACTTCGACTTCCTCGGCATCCAGACCCTCTACGACCGCTACTTGATCGTCGATAAGAAGATCAAGCCCGCCAAGCGCCTCGAAACGCCGCAGCTCTTCTGGATGCGCGTCGCCATGGGCCTCAATGTCGGCGAACGCGATGGCAACCCCGAGGACAAGATCATCGGCATCTACAAGATGTACAAAGGTCGCCGCTTCTGCTCGTCCACCCCCACGCTCTTTAACAGCGGCACGCTCCACTCCCAGCTCTCCTCCTGCTACCTCTACAAGGTGGACGACAGCATCGAGTCCATCATGATCCGCGGCATCGCGGAGAATGCCTTCCTTTCCAAATGGGCCGGCGGCCTTGGCGGCTCCTGGACCAGCGTCCGTGGCACCGGTGGATACATCAAAGGCACCAATGGCGAATCCCAGGGCGTCATTCCGTTCCTCAAGCTGCACAACGACCAGCTCATCGCCGTCAACCAGGGCGGCAAGCGCCGCGGCTCCGGCTGCGCCTATCTTGAAGTCTGGCACAACGACATCGAGGACTTCCTCCAGCTCCGCATCAACACCGGTGACGAGCGCCGCCGCACGCACGACCTCAACACCGCCAACTGGATCCCCGACCTCTTCATGAAGCGCCTTGAGGCCCGTGAAAACTGGACCCTCTTCCGTGCCAACGAAGTCCCCGATCTCCACGAGCTCTACGGCTCCGCCTTTGAAAAGCGCTACAGCGAATACGAAGCCCTCGCCAAGCAGGGCAAAATCTTCGGCAAAGACATCGCCGCGGTCGATCTTTGGAAGCTCATGCTCAAGGCCATCTTCGAGACCGGCCATCCCTGGATCACCTTCAAGGACCCCTGCAACGCCCGCAGCCCGCAGGACCACGTCGGCGTCATCCACAGCTCCAATCTCTGCACCGAGATCACGCTGAACACCTCCGCCGATGAGACCGCCGTGTGCAATCTCGGCTCCGTCCTCATCGACAACCATCTCGACGACGCCGGCAACATCGACCACGCCAAGCTCCGCGAGACCATCCGCAGCGCCGTCCGTGCCCTCGATAACGTCATCGACATCAACTACTACCCCACGGACGCCGCCAAGACCTCCAACACCCGCCACCGCCCCATCGGCCTCGGCGTCATGGGCCTGCAGTATGCGCTGTATCGCAAAGGCATCCCGTTTGCCTCCAAAGAGGCCGTCGAGTTCAACGACGAGATGATGGAAGCCATCGCCTACTACGCCTACGAGGCCTCCAGCGACCTCGCCGCCGAGCGTGGCCAGTATTCCACGTATAAAGGCAGCAAGTGGGACTGCGGTCTCCTCCCGCAGGACACCCTCGACCTCCTTTCCAAGGAACGCGGCCAGGACGTCGATGTCCCCCGCGGCGGCAAGATGGACTGGAGCGCCCTCCGCGCCAAGATCGCCAAGCAGGGCATGCGGAATAGCAACGTCCTCGCCATCGCCCCAACCGCCACCATCTCGAACATCATGGGCTCCAGCCCCTGCATCGAGCCCCTGCTCAGCAACATGCTCGTGAAGGCCAACCTCTCCGGCGACTTCATGCTCCTCAATCCCTACCTCATCCGCGACCTCAAAAAGCGCGGCCTGTGGACCCCGGACATCCAGAACAAGCTCAAGTACATGGACGGCGAGATCGACGCGATTGAAGAAATCCCGATCGACCTCAAGCGCCGCTACGCCACCGCCTTCAGCATCGACTGGGCCTGGGTCGTCGATGCCGCCGCACGTCGTCAGAAGTGGATCGACCAAAGCCAGAGCGTGAATCTGTTCTTTGGTGGCAAGGAAATGAGCGTCCTCAGCCACATGTACCGTGGTGCCTGGCGCAAAGGCCTCAAAACCACCTACTACCTCCGCACCCGCAGCGCCTCGAACATCGAAAAGAGCACCGCCGAGTTCCAAAAGGAAATCCGCAGCGACGTCATCAACGGAGCCATCGGTGCCAAACGCACCTACAGCGCCGAAGAAGTGCAGGCTTGCTCCATCGAAGCCATGCGCAACGGTGGGACGTGCGAGGCGTGTCAGTGACGTGCTTCGTATTCCTCGGGCCAGTCGGACGAGTCTGACTGGTCCGACCCGTCAGACCAGTCCGACGACCCACTTCCATGCCGCACGACCCCGACAGTCCCTTGATGCCGCATGGTGGTTACGAGAACCTCCGCAGCTACGCCGTCGCCGAGGCGGTCTATGACGCCACGGTCGTCTTTTGTGACCGTTTCATCGAAAAGACCAGTCGTACCCACGATCAGATGGTTCAGGCCGCCCGCAGCGGCGTGCGAAACATCTCCGAAGGCAGTGGAGCCGCTGCCACCTCCAAGAAGATGGAGATGAAGCTCACCAACGTTGCCCGGGCGAGCCTCAACGACGAACTGGCCAAGGACTACAAAAGCTTCCTCATGCAGCACGGGCTCCGTGTGTGGCCCAAAAACTCCAAACCGTGCCTCGCCATGCGGGAACGGCTCAAGCACGACATCTTCCCCAACCTTCCTCCCGCCCCGAAAAACAAGGTCGTCCTCACCGGACTGGCAGGGTTGGCCGAATTCGTCTCCAAGGCCGATCCTGAGCTCGCCGGGAACGCCATGCTCTGCGCCGTCAATCAGGCTTCCTACCTGCTCAAACGCCAAGTCGAGAGCCAGGGCCGTGATTTCAAAGAAAACGGCGGCTTCACCGAGCGCCTCCACGCCACCCGTGTGCAAGCCCGCGCCGCGCAAGAAGGCACTCCACTCTGCCCCATCTGCGGAAAACCCATGCGCCGCCGCACCGCCGGCAAAACCTCATCCCAGTTCTGGGGCTGCTCCGCCTATCCCAAGTGTAAAGGAACGCGGGACATCGAATCGTAATCCACCGCCCTATCGTCCGACAAGTCAGACAGGTCCGACCCGTCCGACGAGTCTGACCCGATTCACTGCAAAACCCTCATTTCAAGAATCGGTCATCCATGTCTCACTTCATTACCCACCTTCTCGTCGCCTTGGTGATCCTGATCATCACCAAATCGGTGCGCCAGTTGGCCGAAAAACGCATGAATGGTGTGGAAGGCCGTATCGCTTGGATAGCCAGAATTCTGCCGCTCGTTCCTCTGGGGTTCTTCACCACTTTCGCGGTGTATGCACTCCAAGACCCCGATCCAGATGATCGCATGGCGGGCTTTGCTATCCTAGCCTGTGCGG
>JBKCXA010000477.1:0-6032 GCA_046316935.1 Prosthecobacter sp. | reverse complement strand
GGCCTGCGTGGCAGCTTGCGCCGGCGTCCCCGGCTTTTTCGGATCATCCGAGGGCTGGGCGGCCTTGGCCGGCGTCGGCGGGTTAAACTCCGTGCCGTAGTAGTGCTGCTTCACGGCCTCGCTTTGAACGCGCATGCCGGGTTTTCCGCGCAGCATGGAGATATGCTCCAGCACCGCGGAACCATCCGCCAGGCTGCCGTTCAACTGGTGAAGGAGGGCACGGGCATCGTCCGCATGCTGCTCCATCAGCTCCCAGGCACGCAGACGATCCAGCGAGATGACACGAGGCGTCAGCAGGATGTTCCCCGCGCCGCGCGGTGCTGCCTTCGCCGGCCGTATCACGGGCTGCACGCGTGGCGTGATGAAGGTGAGCGATACCTGCCCCTCGCTGGCGGCATGCACACTCACCAGCGCGGGCATGCGTGCGGGCAGGGCTGCGTTCGCTGGGGCTCGCTGCTCGTGAAAATCCGCCACGACGACACCAGGCAGCGTGCGGTCCGCCTTTTGTGCCCGCAGCCCGGCAAAGCGAACGCGTTCAAAGGACTGATTCACGTCCACGAGGCTGTTTGAGGCGTCCACCGTCGGCTCGGCCTCAAGCCGGTCGCCCGCAGGTTTCATCTCAAATGCCACCGGATACTGAAAGCCTTTTTCATCCGCGTGATCCCACTCTGTGGGGAAGGACATCTCATCCACGGATTCGAGGGAGAAGCGGGTGCCGCTTTTGGTGGAAACGTAGTGGCAGACATCCAGCGTGGCCTTGCCAGCCCTCATGGCTTCCAAGAGCAGGCCGTGCAATCCATCGCGATTCCCCGGCACCTTCAGCCACGCGATGTAATCCGCCTGCGGCATCGTGAAGCTCTCCAGCAGGAACGTGACATTCGCCACCTGCTCAGCGGCCGGCGGCGAGGCAGGCTTTTTGTCTTTGATGAAGGGGTCTTTCTTCGGTGCCTCTTGAGCAGCCAAAACAGTGGTGAAGGCGAAAATGAGCGGGGTGAGCAATTTCATGGCGCACCCAAATTGCCTCACAAGCGCGCTTCCGCGTCAACGCCTGATGAACGCTCTGTAAAAGTTCTGTCAAAAATCCCGGAACAAAGGTGCCGACTCAAAGTGAGGCCAGATGACGCGGCTGAAACCCGCTGTAATCGCGCCCATGCTCATGCCAGCGAGGACCATTTTCATCAGGCCTGCCCGTGGTGTCGAATCGCAATCCACACACCACCATGAACACATGCTGGCCAGGTTTCACGTAGATCGTAACATACATGCCCTGTCCAGCGATGCCGAAATGCCCGAAGGCCTTGGAATCCATCGACTGGCGGATGAGCCTGGCACGATACAACACATGGGAGATCGAGCCCGAGCAGTCGAAGCCCTGGTCAAACAACACCCGGTGCCCGCCACCACGCCGGTAGGGCTGCTCGGTGAGATCGTTCGCATACCGCACGATGGCATGAACAATCGGCGGATGAGTGATGTGGGCCGAGGCGTGATGACCGTCAAAGTAAAGCGGCATCACAAACGGACGCTGCATGTAATAATAGCCTCCCGACATGGCCGCCATGCCCAGGACACTGGCGCTGCTTTTTCTCATCCATACCCGCCGGGACAGGCCTCGCTCAACCTGCACGCATTCTCCGGGTCCTGATTCAGCGATAGGCACACTCATGGGTTGAAATCTACGCCCTTCCGGAACCCATGTCACGAGGAACAAGCATCGGCACAAAGGGCCGCAGTCTTTTCCTCGTCTGTCATCGGCCGCCATTCGCCCGGCTTCAAACCCTTTGGCAATCGCAGTGCTCCGATGCTCTCGCGATGCAGCGCCGTGACCCGACAACCCACGCGATGAAACATGCGCTTCACCTGATGGTAGCGTCCCTCATGCAGTGTCACACGAGCCAGGCACTCACCGAGGATTTCTAGCTTCGCCGGCAGCGTCGTGATGTCTTCCGTGTGAAAATAAAAACCGCGTTCAAAGGCCTCCACCGCATCCACTGGCACGGGGACATCCGTTTCCACGCGGTACACCTTCGGCACCTTGAAGTCGGCGGCCATGAGGCGCTTCGACCAGTTGCCATCATTGGTCAGGATGAGCAGGCCGGAGGTGTTCCGGTCTAGTCGGCCCGCGAGATGCAGCGTGTGCTTGTCAGGATCGTCGATCAAATCGAGCACGGTGGGATGTTGCGCATCCTTCGTGGCACTCAGCCAGCCCACCGGCTTGTGCATGAGCAGATAAAGACCACGCTCGGCGATCTGCACCGGCTCTTCATCGAGCATCACGGTCGAAAAACGATCCACCTCAGCGTGCCCATCCGCCACCACGAGGCCATCCACGCGCACTTTTCGCCCCGCAATGGCACGCAGGGCCGCCGTGCGGCCCATCTGGTGGTGTTTGGCGATCAGGCGGTCCAGTTTCATGAGACAGGTTCGATGTTGAATGTTGAGGCTTCGATGTTCAATTCCCGGCCTCATGTCCCTGCGACTTCTTTTTCTCCTCGCCTCCGCCGGTTTGCTCGCCTCCTGCGCCTCCTCCACACGGAATGCCGAGATGGATGCGCAACGCCGCGCCGCCATCGCCGCCGAGCCGCGCGGGAATTACTATGTGGCCCGCCGCTTCCACATCGATCACACACACTTCTGGGGCTATGTGCGCCGCCCGGGCGAGTCCTGGGACAAAGCCCGCCTGGTCTGCGTCAATGAGCGATACTGCAAGATCCCGGACCGTCTGCCCGAGCAACCTGCCAGCGGCCCGGCCTATGGCTACGACCACAACTACGAGTATCACTTCACCGGCGAGTTCAGCGGCCGCAAGATCTTCGATCCGAACAGCAACATGGTCCTGCCCGAGTTTGTCCTGAAAAGCCACAAGCTGGTGAATCAGAACCCTGGTTACCTCTTCCGCCCCAACGAGCGCTTCAACGGTTCCCAGCTCCTGCGTGGCGAGCCCGGGGCGGTGCCCTGATGCTTATTTGTCACTGGAAGGCGGCACGACGACGGGCAACATGGCGCTCCCATGTCGATCCCGATCATCCTGAATCCCGCCGCTCGCAGTACCAAGGCGGCCGCGCTTGAGAACGCATTGCGTTCCCTCTCGCCAGCACCGGAACTGCATCTGACCAGCGCTCCGGGTGATGCCTCCAAGATCGCGGAAGCGCTTGCAGATGCAGGTCATGAGCTCGTCGTGGCCGCCGGCGGGGATGGCACAATGAACGAAGTCTTGCAGGGCGTGTGTCGCTCGAACGCCCGCCGCCCATCCGGAGCACCGCACACTGCCCTGGGCGTGCTGCCGCTAGGCACGATGAACGTCTTCTCCATCGAATTGAAGCTCGCCGGGCAGGATCTGGCCACTTGCTGGAGCCGCATCACAGGCAGCCTACGACCTGAAATCGACCTCTGGCAGGCCAACGACCATTTTTTCATCCAACTCGGCGGCGTGGGCCTCGATGCGCAGATTGTGCAGGAAACCTCATGGGAGCAGAAAAAGAAATTCGGCCCGCTCAGCTATGTGATGAGTGCCGTGAACGTGCTCATGCGACCGCCACCGGTGCTCAGCGTGCAGATTCCAGGCAAGCCGCCGCTGCTCGGCACCGTGGTGCTCGTTGGCAATGGTCGGCACTACGGCGGCCCCTTCCCGCTCTTCCGCGAGGCCTCCAACACGGACGGCAAACTCGACCTCATCATCTTTCGCGGTCTCGGCGGTCTGGAGTTCCTCCAGCTCTTCCGTCGCATGCTCGATGAAGGCTACACGCAGAGCGAATACCTCGACTGCATGCAGGCCGCCGCCTTTACCGTCTCCTCCCATGATGGACAGGACCTGCCTGTCGAGCTCGATGGCGAGCTCGTCACCGGCCTCGGCCCTTCCGTCGAATTCCGCCAGGCCTCCTTTCGCCTCCGCGTCGCCGCCTGATGCCGCATTTGCTGCAAAGCGTGGCGCAAAGTCTGAATGAAGCACCTTCTTGCCGCTCGTAATCCCATCCACCAATCCACTCCCCATGCCTGAAGCCAAAGTACTCCTCATCGTCGGTGACGCCACCGAGACCGTTGACACGCTCTATCCTTACTACCGTCTCATTGAGGGCGGTTACAAGCCGGTCGTCGCCGCGCCGGAAAAGCGGAAGTATCAGATGGTGCTGCATGAAGTGAAGCCCGGCTGGACCATCACCAAGGAGTGGGAAGGGTACAGCATCGATGCCGACATCGCCTTCAAGGACATCAAGCCGGAGGAATACGTCGGCATCTTCTTCAGCGGCGGCCGCGCCCCCGAATACATCCGCGAGGACGCCGACCTGCTGCGCATCACGAAGTGGTTCTGGGAAAACAAAAAGCCCTGCGCCAGCGTCTGCCACGGCGTCGAGATTCCTGCCCGAGCCGACATCGTCAAAGGCCTGCGCATGGCCACCGTCGCGAAGTGCAAGTTCGACCTCGAAATCTGCGGTGGCATCTATGTGAACGAACCCTGCGTCATCGACCAGCACATGTTCAGCGGACGCACGTATCATGACAGCGGGCATTTCGTGGGCCCATGGATTGCCGCGCTTGATGCGGAAAGAAAGCGCATGGGCGTCTAAAATGACGAAACCAGAATTCCGAATGACGAAAGAAGCCCGAAACCCGAACTCCGAAGCCATGAGCACGCCTTTCGTCATTCGAGCTTCGTCATTCCTTCGTCATTCGCCATTCGTCATTCGTCATTTTCTGCTCGCTACGCTCTTCGGCTCTCTTCCCGCCCAAGCGCATCCGCTTCAAGCCGAGCCGATCAACCACGCCTACGTCTTCAACTTCGATCAGTTCAATCTTCCCGAAGACCCCGATGAACATCTCGTGACCGGAGGACTGTTGCTGCTGGCGGAGTTGAACTGCACGGCTTGCCATGAAGTGCCGAAAGGCTGGCAGGAGCGGCTCAAACCGAAGCCTGCGCCGGATTTGAGCGCGGTGGGCTCACGGCTCGATGAGGACACGCTCTGGCTCATGATTCGCAGTCCGCAGCACCGCAAAAAGGGCACGCAGATGCCCGGACTCTTCGCCGGTGAGGAAGGCGATGACGAGAAGGTCGAGGCGCTGGTCGAGTATCTCGCCTCACTGAAGCCCGAAACACCGAAAATGCCTGAGGGCGGTGCCGAGCGGGGCAAAGAGCTTTATCACAAAGTCGGCTGCGTGGCCTGTCACGAGCCCGCACTCGACGTGCGACCTCCCAAAGTGCCTGCTGATGCCGAAGTCGAAAAACCCGGCAACGCCTCCGTGCCCATCGCGCTGGCCGATGCGTATGAATTCAACGCCTTGGCCGCCTTTTTGAAGAATCCGCTCCACACACGTCCTGCAGGCCGCATGCCCGACATGCGTCTCAACGACCAAGAAGCCTCCGATCTGGCCGCCTACCTTCACACCGGCCGCATCGCCGAAAAAGCCACCGCCCGCGCCGCGCTGAACATTCCGAAACAGGGCATCGAGAAAGGCAAAGCGCTCTTTTCAGCCATGAATTGCATCGCCTGCCATCAATCAGGTCAATCAGGTCAATCAGGTCAGCCTCGTCCCATCAAAACACCCACCGCAGGCTGCCTCGCCGAAAAACAACCGACCGGCACGCCACGCTTCGATTTGAATGATCTCCAAAAACGCGCTCTGCGCCTCGCCTTGGCCGAAATCCAAAAGCCTGCTCCCCAACTCACCGCACCGCAGCAAATCGACTGGCAAATGTCCCGCCTCAATTGCTACGCCTGCCATGATCGCGACGGCAAAGGCGGCCCGGAAGATCCGCGGGCGCAGTATTTTGGCGTGAACGATCCCACCGCCGAATCGCTCGGCGAACTCGCTCATCTGCCACCGAATCTCGACAAGGTCGGCCGCAAGCTCACGCGAGGCTGGTTTGAAAAAATCCTCTGGGGCCAAAACGGCAGCGTGAGGCCCTACATGGACACGCGCATGCCAAACTTCGGCCAGGCGCAGACCGAGATGCTCATCAGCGCTCTCAATGAGGCCGACGAACTCGACCCACCCGTGAAGATCGATGTCAGCGGCCTCGAAAAACACCACCGCGC